>NZ_JBEYXN010000009.1:0-240637 GCF_040704625.1 Streptomyces sp. NPDC046866 | reverse complement strand
ACTGGAAGACCAACCCCGCCACCCAGATCAAGTGGGGTCTGGACTACATGAACTCCCGCTACGGCTCCCCGGTCGCCGCCTGGAACTTCTGGCAGACCCACCACTGGTACTAAACCGCCGGTGAACCGAACCCGCTGAGCCCCACAGCGATGCGAAGGCCCCGGTGGCCGGCCTCCCCAGGCCGGCCACCGGGGCCTTCGGCTTCCCATCCCACAGGGGGTTCAGTCGGCGCCCGCCCCGGGCGCCCCGGGCGGCCGCGTCACAGCCGCTGGATGATCGTCCCGGTCGCCAGCGCCCCGCCCGCACACATGGTGATCAGCGCGAACTCCTTGTCGCGCCGCTCCAACTCGTGCAGGGCGGTGGTGATCAGCCGGGCGCCGGTCGCGCCGACGGGGTGGCCGAGTGCGATGCCGCCGCCGTTGACGTTGACCTTGTCGAGGTCCTGTTCGAAGACCTGCGCCCAGCTGAGGACCACGGAGGCGAAGGCCTCGTTGATCTCGACCAGGTCGATGTCCCTGAGGGACATCCCGGCCTTGCCGAGCACCGCCCGCGTCGCATCGATCGGGCCGTCCAGGTGGTAGTGCGGGTCCGCGCCGACGAGGGTCTGCGCGACGATCCGGGCCCGGGGCTTGAGCCGCAGGGCGCGGGCCATCTTGCGGGAGGCCCACATCACGGCGGCTGCGCCGTCGGAGATCTGCGAGGAGTTCCCGGCGGTGTGGACGGCGGTCGGCATGACCGGCTTGAGGCCGGCCAGCGCCTCCATGCTGGTGTCGCGCAGGCCCTCGTCCCGGTGGACCAGGCGCCACATGCCCTGGCCGGCCGCCTGCTCCTCCTCGGTGGTGGGGACCTGGACGGCGAAGGTCTCCCGCTTGAACCGCTCCTCCGCCCAGGCCGCGGCGGCCCGCTCCTGCGAGAGCAGCCCGAGCCGGTCGACGTCCTCGCGGCGCAGGCCCCGGCGGCGGGCGATCCGCTCGGCGGCCTCGAACTGGTTCGGGAGGTCCACGTTCCACTCGTCCGGGAAGGGCTTGCCGGGGCCGTGCTTGGAGCCGGAGCCCAGTGGGACCCGGCTCATCGCCTCCACGCCGCAGGCGATCCCGACGTCCATGACACCGCCGGAGATCATGTTCGCGACCATGTGGTTGGCCTGCTGGGAGCTGCCGCACTGGCAGTCCACGGTGGTCGCGGCGGTCTCGTACGGCAGGCCCATGGCGAGCCAGGCGGTGCGGGCGGGGTTCATGGACTGCTCGCCGGCGTGGGTGACGGTGCCGCCGACGATCTGCTCGACGCAGTCCGGCTGGATGCCCGTACGGGCGAGGAGCTCGCGGTAGGTCTCGCCGAGCAGGTAGGCGGGGTGGAGGTTGGCGAGCGCGCCCCCGCGCTTGCCGATGGGGGTGCGTACGGCTTCGACGATGACGGGTTCCGCGGCCATGGGCTCGTCCTCCTCCTGCACGGTGCCGGCGCGGTGGGCCGTCCCGGCGCCCCGCCCGAACTAGTACGCGTTCTAGTTCCCCTCGCAGTCTTATGACCCCTGCCCCCGGCACGCAAGGGTCTTGCACCCGGCCTCCACGGATTCCACACGCAACAGTCGGCGCGTCAGCCCTTGTGACTTCTAGAACTCGTTACTACCTTTCGGGCCAACTCTGATGGGACGTCAGACTTGGAGTCGCCCGATGACCTGTCCCGCGCTGCCCGAAGGCTTCGACGCCACCGACCCCGGCCTCCTGGAGGACCGGGTCCCCTTCCCCGAGTTCGCCCTGCTGCGGCGGACCGCGCCCGTGTGGTGGTGCCCGCAGCCGCGCGGCACCACCGGCTTCGACGACGAGGGCTACTGGGCCGTGACCCGGCACGCGGACGTCAAGTACGTCTCCACGCACCCGGAGTTGTTCTCCTCCACCACCAACACCGCCATCATCCGCTTCAACGGGCACATCCGGCGCGAGCAGATCGACGCCCAGCGCCTGATCATGCTGAACATGGACCCGCCCGAGCACACCCGCGTACGCCAGATCGTGCAGCGGGGCTTCACCCCGCGGGCCATCCGCGGCCTGGAGCAGGCCCTGCGCGAGAGGGCCCGCAGGATCGTGGAACAGGCGCGCGCCGCTGCGCACGCGGGAGGCGGCGACGGCGACGGCGACGGCGACGGCAGCTTCGACTTCGTCACGCAGGTGGCCTGCGAGCTCCCGCTCCAGGCCATCGCCGAACTGATCGGCGTTCCGCAGGAGGACCGCCTGCGCATCTTCGACTGGTCGAACAAGATGGTCGCGTACGACGACCCCGAGTACGCGATCACCGAGGAGGTCGGCGCCGAAGCGGCCATGGAGCTCATCGGGTACGCGATGAACATGTCCGCCGCCCGCAAGGAGTGCCCCGCCAAGGACATCGTCACCCAGCTCGTGGCCGCCGAGGGCCAGGGCAACCTGAGCTCCGACGAGTTCGGCTTCTTCGTGCTGCTGCTGGCGGTCGCCGGCAACGAGACCACGCGCAACGCCATCAGCCACGGCATGCACGCCTTCCTCACCCACCCCGAGCAGTGGGAGCTGTACAAGGCCACCCGGCCCGCGACCGCGGCCGAGGAGATCGTCCGCTGGGCCACCCCGGTCGTGTCCTTCCAGCGCACCGCCACGCGCGACACCGAACTGGGCGGGCAGAAGATCCGGGCCGGGGACCGCATCGGGATGTTCTACGCCTCCGCCAACCACGACCCGGAGGTCTTCACCGACCCGGACGTCTTCGACATCACCCGCGACCCCAACCCGCACCTCGGCTTCGGCGGCGGCGGACCGCACTTCTGCCTCGGCAAGTCCCTGGCCGTCATGGAGATCGACCTGATCTTCAACGCCCTCGCCGACGCCCTGCCCGACCTGCGGCTCACCGGCGAGGCACCGCGCCGGCTGCGCGCGGCCTGGCTCAACGGGATCAAGGAACTCCGGGTCAGCCACGGCTGAGCACACGGCACGGGGCGGTAACGGCCCGCAATCGATGCCGTCCGGGGCATTGTCGCGGCGGCGGCCGGCCGTCAGACTGCGCGGATGGATCTCCAGGACACGGTCAGCAGGGGGCCCGACGAGAGCGCGGAGGCGCGCTGGCAGCGCCTGCCCACCACGTGGCGGCTGATGGTCGAGCGCGGCGGGCCCCAGGCGGCCGTCGGCCGGGGCGTCCTCGCGCTGATCGAGGCCGCCGCCGCACGGCCGGAGCTGCGCCGGCTGCACCCGTTCACCAGCCACTGCGTCCTGCGGTTCAGCAGCCGGGGCGGCCACCCGCCGGAGGCGGACGTGCCGTCCGTGGAACCGGTGCGCGGGGGCGGCTTCCGCGTCCTGAGCCCCAGTACGAAGCGCGTCCTCGGCGAGGCCGACACCGCGGAGGCCGCCGTCGCCCTGCTCGTGGCCCGGCTGTCGGCGCCGGCCCCGGGCTGAGGCCGCCGCCGCCCGAGTGGCAGGGGCGGCGGCGCGGGCGGATCCTGGCAGGACGCGGCGATCCACCGCAGGGGTGCCGGGGCCTTCCACGAACGGCCCCGGCACCCCTGCGGTCTGCGGCCGGCTCCCCGCCCTGATCGCCTACTGCACCGGCGTCGCGGACGTCATCGACGCGGTACGGTCCGCCGCCGCTGGCCGATACGCACGTACGGGCTCGCCGTGGACCTGTTGCCGTCGGTGGGCCCGGTCACGGCCGACGGGTCGTACCCCGCCCCGGTGCCCGCCGTGCGCGGCCCCGGGAGCTCCAGCCTGAGCCCCCGGGGCCCGGAGAGCACGTACACGAGCCCGAACCCGGCACCGACGACGGCCGCACCGCCGACGGCGTCGAGCACCCAGTGGTTGGCCGTGGCCACGATCGCGCAGACCGTGATCAGCGGGTGCAGCGCCCCGAGCAGCTTCTGCCAGGCCTTCGGCGCGAGGACGACGACCACGATCCCGCACCACAGCGACCAGCCGAAGTGCAGCGAGGGCATCGCCGCGTACTGGTTGGAGATCGCCGTCATCGCCCCGTACTGGGGATGGGCCAGGTCCTGCGGCCCGTGCACGGTGTCGATGAAGCCGAGCCCGGGCATCAGGCGCGGTGGCGCCAGCGGGTAGAGCCAGAAGCCGAGGAGCGCGATGACCGTGGCCAGCCCCAGGGAGGCGCGCGCCCATCGGTAGTCGCCGGGCCTGCGCCAGTACAGGGCGGCCAGGATGCCCAGCGGCACCACGAAGTGGAACGACGCGTAGTAGAAGTTGAAGAACCCCTCCAGCCAGGGCAGGCCCACCACCGCGTGGTTGACGGCGTGTTCGATGTCGAGCCCCAGTGCGCGCTCGGCGGCGTGGATCTGCCCGCCGTGCTCCTCGGCGAGGCTGCGGCTGGCGGGGGCGGCGGCGCGGATGTGCGAGTACATCGAGTACCCGACCCGTATCAGCAGCAGTTCCAGCAGCAGGCTGGGGCGCGACAGCACCCGCCGCCAGAACGGCAGCAGCGGCACGCGCGGCCAGCGGGCCGCCGCCGGGCGCCCGTATGCGGTCGGCACGGGCGCGCGCCAGTACGGCGAGGAGCGCGGCAGGAACGGCACCGCGCAGGCCGCGGCGAGGGCGGCGAGCAGCAGCACGTTGTCCCGTACGGGCGCCAGGGCCGCCAGGTTCGGCAGCAGGACGCTGCTGGGCAGGGTCATGGCGAGGACGACGGCGACCGGCCACACGCGCCGGTCCGCGGCGCGGGTTCCGACCCGGCCCGCCACGGCGAGCAGCACCCACAGCAGCTGGTGGCGCCAGCCGGTGGGCGCCACGGCGACGGCCACGCACCCGGTGACGGCGACGGCCAGCAGCAACTGCCCGTCGCGCGCGTAGCGGACGGCGCGGCGCAGGCCCAGCCGGGCGATCGCCGCCGCGAGGACCGCGTACAGCAGGAGTTCGGCGGGGCCGGTGAGGCCGATCCGCAGCAGCGCGCCGTGTACGGACTGGTTGGCGAGGGCGTCGGGGGCGCCGCCGAGCCCGGTGCCGGCCACGTGGTGCACCCAGTACGTCCACGAGTCGTGCGGCAGGGCAGCCCAGGCCAGGGCGGTGGCGCCGGCGAAGGTCGCGGCGGCGGCCCGTGCGGTGGGGCGGCGGTCCGTCCACCAGAGCAGCGGCGCGAACAGCAGCAGGGCCGGCTGGAGCGCGGCGGCGAGCCCCACGAGGAACCCGGCCGGGCGCTCGGCGGGCACCCGGAACACGGCCAGCAGCACCAACAGCACCGGCAGGACCGGCAGGACGGCGCTCTGGCCGGGCGCGGCAGCCTCGCGGACGGGCAGCGAGACCATCATCAGGCCGACCAGGGCGGGCGCGGCGAGCAGCGCGGTGCGCCGGGGCACGGGGTCGGGCAGGCCGCGCGCGGCGACGAGCCCGACGGCGGCCACGAACAGCAGCGTCACGCAGGTCCAGGCCACCTCCAGCGAGGGCGGGGCCAGGCCGAGGGCGGGCCTGAGGACGAGCCCGGCGAAGGGCGTGCCGCTGAACTCGCCGCCCTCGTACAGGGAACCGGGCAGGCTGTCCGGGAGGTGCAGCTCGCCGAGCCACTGACCGGGCGGCACGCGGAGCACGACGGCGGCCTGCCGGAGGGCGAGCATCCCCGCCAGCGCCCACAGCAGGAGCCGCGCCGCGGCCAGCCTGTTGCTCCCGCCTATGACCCCGGCATGTCCGTTCGCACCGCTGTGCTCCGCCGCGTCAGCCACGACCCCGCCGGCCTCCCGTCCTGTGGAAACGCAACCCTGACTTGGCCTGGCTGCCGCGTCGGATCACCCGGGGACGACGATATCCCCCGCTGCATCCCTAGGATGGCGGGCATGAGCATCGTGAAGATCAACGTACTGACCGTGCCGGCCGAGCAGCGGGAGGTGCTGGAGCAGCGCTTCGCCTCGCGGGCGGGGGCCGTCGAGGGGTCGGACGGGTTCGAGTGGTTCGAGCTGCTGCGCCCGGTCGAGGGCACCGACCAGTACCTCGTCTACACGCGGTGGAGGTCGGAGGAGGACTTCCAGGCGTGGATGGAGGGGCCCATGAAGGCGGCGCACCAGGGCGGCGGCGCGGGTGCGGGCGCGGGTGCGGGCGAGCGGCCCAAGCCGGCGGCCTCGGCGTCGACGGTGTGGTCGTTCGAGGTCGTGCAGCAGGCGGGCCCGAAGCAGGAGTCCTGAACGGCGGGAGCCGACGGTGACCGGGGCGGCTCCATCAGCCCCGTCCGCCCCGTCGGCTCCGTCAGCCGGCTCCGTCGGCTGCGTCAGCTGCGTCAGCCGGCTCCGTCGGCTGCGTCGGCTGCGTCAGCTCCAGAAGGCGTTCTCCTCGTCGATGTCCTGCGTGCACTCGTCGATGTCACTGATCTTTCCGGCGACGATCGTGAAGAACAGGCCCTCCTGGATCTCGATGCCGCGGTCGCCGCGGTCGGCGCGGAAGGTGTGCACGGCGATGGCGTGCCCCCGGCCGTCCACCATGACCGCGTGCAGATCGACCTGCATCGTGCCCTTGGTCTCCTCGCCCATGCGGCGGTAGAGGTCGAGGACGGCCTCGCGGCCCTTGTGGTGACCGGACAAGGGGTTGGTGCCGGGTACGTGGTGGATGACGTCGGCCGTCATCAGCGAACTCAGGGTGTCCATGTCGCCCTTGCCGAAGGCCTCGTAGCCACGGCGGATCAGGGCAGCGTCGGGGTGTTGGGACATGGCACTCACGCCCTCCGTTGGTGCGATTTAACCCTTTTCCCATCATCGGCCCGTGCCTGTGGATATTCCACGCGACGCGGGACGGGCGGCCCGCACAATGACGCCATGAACACGAACACGGGGAACAGCGCGACGACCGCCGCCACCTGGGCCGTCGTCGCCGAGCATTACGAGACCGCGGACGCCACCGCGCTGCGGCGCGCCTACTACGCCGAGGTCGCCGGGCGGTACTGGAAGCGGCCCGTCACCGAGGCCGAGGTCGACCAGGGCATGCTGGACTTCCCGACCGACGGGCTCCTGCCGCCCACGGGCCAGTTCGTGGTGGGCCGGCTCGACGGGGAGCCGCTCGCCTGTGGAGGCATCCGACTGCTCGATCCCGCCACCGCGGAGCTGACGCGGGTGTACGTGGACCCGCGCGCCCGCGGCACCGGCGGCGGGGCGGCGCTGCTCGCCGCGCTCGAGGGCGAGGCCCGGGCGCTCGGCGCCGAGCGGGTCCGGCTGGACACCCGGTCCGACCTGGTGGAGGCGCGGGCGCTGTACGCGCGCCACGGGTACGCGGAGATATCCGCGTACAAGTCGGACCCGTACGCCGAGCACTTCTTCGAGAAGCGGCTGGCCTAGCGGCTCGTCCGACGGCTCGTCCAGCGGCTCTCGGAGGGGGTCACCCCCTGCCCTCCAGGGCCTTGCGGGTCTCCGGTCCGTAGACGCCCCAGGGGTCGCCCTGGATGTCGTTGTACCACTGGAACTCCGACACGGCTCTCTCCGTACGGTCGTCGAACCGGGAATTGATCTTCCCCCGGTACAGGCCCTGCGCCGCCAGCAGCCGCTGCATCTTCTCGACCTCCGGACCGGAGTCGCCGTACTTCAGCGTCGGCGCCTTCTGCGGCGGGGGCGGGGTGCTCGCCGGGCGGCTCGCGCTCGGCGACGGGGACTGCCCCGGCGGACGGGAGGCGCTGCGCGAGGGAGACGCCGACTTGGAGGCGGGGGCCGGGGCCGAGCGGGAGGGGGCGGCCGAGCGGGTCTCCGTCGGCTGCGGCGGACCGACCGGGGCCACGTCCACCGCCTCCGTCGAGGGCTTGGCATCCAGCAGGACGGTGTCGCTCTCGCCGGAATGCGACAGCATGCCCAGCACCAGGGCCACGGTGCCGACCGCGACCACCGTGCCCGCGCCCGCGAGGACCGTCGGCAGCCGCCGCCGGCGGGACGGGGCGGCGCTCCTGCGCCCGGAGTCCCTGCCCTGGGCCGGGCCGGCTCCCGTGAGCACCCCGAGCTCGCCGAGATCGTGCGGCTCGGTGTGGAGCGGTGCCGTCCCGGGGGGCCAGGACGCCTGCGGCGGGGTGTCCGGCCACACCGCCGGTGTCCCGTACGCGGGCGTGGCGTCCTCCGACCCCGCGACGCCGGCGTGCGCGTACGCCGGCGTGGGCTGCGGGGGCTCTGCGGGGCCGGAAACCGGCAGGCCGCGATCCGGCAGCGTCAGATAGGGGCGGATGCGCAGTGGCTCGAAACCCGCCCCTGCCGCGCACCCGCAGTCGACACCCCCGGCGTCGCAATCCGGACAGCGCTCAGCGCTCACTGCACTCCCTCCCTGGCCTTTGCCTGCGATTATGCAGACCCGTCAAGGGCCGCCCAACCGCCCGAGAGGCCATAACCGGACACACCGCTCAGGATGGAAATGTTGCTCCGGCCCGAGGAGGATCGGATGGCTCAGGAAGTGACCAATGGCGGCGCCGGAACCGATTCCGGCCAGGGGACGGCCGGGCCCGCCGCCGAACACGCCTCCCGCGAGGTACTCGTATCCATCGGTGCGCTGCTGCTCGGCCTGCTGCTCGCCGCCCTCGACCAGACCATCGTCTCGACGGCCCTGCCGACGATCGTCAGCGAGCTCGGCGGATTGGAGCACCTGTCCTGGGTCGTGACCGCGTACATGCTCGCCTCCACCGCCGCGACGCCCCTGTGGGGCAAGCTGGGCGACCAGTACGGACGCAAGAAGCTGTTCCAGGGCGCCATCGTGATCTTCCTGGCCGGATCGGCGCTGTGCGGCCTCGCGCAGGACATGCCCCAGCTGATCGGGTACCGCGCCCTCCAGGGCCTGGGCGGCGGCGGGCTGATCGTGCTGTCCATGGCGATCGTCGGCGACATCGTCCCGCCGCGCGAACGCGGCAGGTACCAAGGCCTCTTCGGCGCCGTCTTCGGTGCGAGCAGCGTCCTCGGTCCGCTGCTCGGCGGGCTGTTCGTCGACCACCTCTCCTGGCGCTGGGTCTTCTACATCAACCTGCCCATCGGCCTCGTCGCACTCGCCGTCATCGCGGCCGCCCTGCACATTCCGGTGCGCGGCGCGAAGCACACCATCGACTACCTGGGCACGGCCCTGATCGCCGCCGTCGCCACCTGCCTCGTCCTCATCGCCTCCCTGGGCGGGACCTGGGGCTGGGGCTCGGCCCGGATCATCGGGCTGGCCGTCCTCGGCGCCGGGCTGCTGGCCGCCTTCCTCTTCGTCGAGCAGCGGGCCGTCGAGCCGGTCCTGCCGCCGGCGCTCTTCCGCATCCGCACCTTCACCCTCTGCTCGGTGATCAGCTTCATCATCGGTTTCGCGATGTTCGGGGCGATGGTCTACCTCCCGACCTTCCTCCAGGTCGTGCAGGGCGTCTCGCCGACCCTGTCCGGCGTCCACATGCTGCCGATGGTGCTCGGCATGCTGATCTCCTCCACCGCCTCCGGCCAGATCGTCAGCCGTACCGGCCGGTGGAAGGTGTTCCCGATCACGGGCACTGCGGTGACCGCCGTCGGGCTGCTCCTGCTGCACCAGCTGCACCGCACCACCGGCACCTGGACGACGAGCCTGTACTTCTTCGTCTTCGGTCTGGGACTCGGCCTGGTCATGCAGGTGCTGGTGCTCGCCGTGCAGAACTCCGTCAGCTACGCCGACCTCGGCGTCGCGACCTCCGGCGCCACCTTCTTCCGCTCCATCGGCGCCTCGTTCGGCGTCGCCATCTTCGGCACGATCTTCACCAACCGGCTCGACGCCACACTCGCCACGACCTTCGCCGGCCTCCCGCTCCCGCCCGGCACGGCCGCCCGGGTCGAGGCGGATCCGCGCGCCATCGCCCTGCTGCCTGCTCCGCTGCAGCCGCGCGTGCTCGACGCGTACGCCACGTCGATCACCGACGTGTTCCTCTATGCCGTGCCCGTGGTCCTGCTGGCCTTCGGCATTGCCTGGTTCCTCAGGGAGGACAGGCTGCGCGGGTCGGTGACCGCGCCGGACGTCAGCGAGACCCTCGCCTCCAACCCCGTCCACCGCTCCTCCCACGAGGAGGTGGCCCGCGCCCTGTCGGTGCTCGGCACCCGCGAGGGGCGCCGCCAGGTCTACGAGAAGATCACCGCGCGGGCCGGCTACGACCTGCTGCCCGCCGCCAGCTGGCTGCTGCTGCGGATCAACAAGTACGGCTCCGCCGAGCCCGCGGCGCTCGCGGAACGGACCACCGTGCCGGTGAGGGTGATCACCGAAGCCGCCCGCCAGCTGGAGGGGAACAGGCTCGCCGTGCGGGACGGGCTGATGCTGCTGCCCACGGCCAAGGGGCGCGAGTACGCCGTGCGGCTGGCCCAGGCCCGCGAGGACTCCCTGGCCGAGCTCCTCGGCGACTGGTGGGGCCCGGACCGGCCGCGGGACCTGGCCGAGCTGGTCCGCGAGCTCAATGCCGAGCTGTGCGGATCGGACGCGGAGGAACCCCATGCGGAGGCCCCGCGCCGCGACCATGCCGCGCACTGAACGGACGGGAGGCACCGGAAGGCGAGGGGGACGGGAAGGAGACGACACGGCGGGTGGCGCAGCGCGCCCAGGTTTTGTATCGTGGTGGAACAAAGTGGTTCCGTCCGCATTCCCTGACCGGTGGACGGAACCGCTTGTTCTCTTCCCCGCCGTGTCTGGAGCCCGACCGATGCCGGCCCGTACCACCACCGACGCCCCCGTCGTCCTGACCGCCAAGGCCCTGCTCCTGGACATGGACGGCACCCTGGTCGACTCGGACGCGGTGGTCGAGCGCTGCTGGCGCGCGTGGGCGGTGTCCCACGGCCTGGATCCGGAGGAGGCCCTGAAGGTGGCCCACGGCCGCCAGGGCCACGCCACCATGGCGGCGCTCCTGCCGGACCGCCCGATGGAGCTCAACCACGCCGAGAACGCCGAGATGCTGGCGCGCGAGACCGCCGACACCGAGGGCATCGTCCCGGTGGGCGGGGCCGCGGAGTTCCTGGCCGCGCTCGCCGGGGTGCCGCACGCGCTGGTGACCTCCGCCGACGCGGCCCTGGCCGCGGTCCGGATGGCGGCCGCCGGGCTTCCGATGCCCGCGGTGCGGGTCACGGCCGAGTGCGTGCGGGCGAGCAAGCCGCACCCCGAGGGCTTCCTGAAGGGCGCCGCGGCGCTGGGCGTGGACCCCGCCGACTGCGTCGTGTTCGAGGACTCCGGCGCCGGCATCGCGGCCGGCCGGGCGGCGGGCATGCGGGTCGTCGGCATGGGCCCCCGGGCCGCCGCCCACGCCCCGACGGCCCACGTCCCCGACCTCACCGCGGTCGAGCTGACGCCCGCCGCGAACGGCACCGTCCGCCTCACGCTCCGCCCGCCCGCGGCCTGACCTCGGGTACCGCCCCGCACGGCGGCCGGCGGCGGGCCGCTCGGGACCGGCACCGGGCGGCGGGACCAAGGGGCCGAGCCCCGGGCCGGATCACCCGCTCGGGCGGTTTGCCGGCCCCGTGCGCGCCCGGCGGCCCCGCCGGTCAGCAGGATTCCCCTGTGACCAAGCGGGCAACGACCGTTGTGTACCGGCGCAGTTCGCCGGATCCGGGCCGACGTACCTTCCTCACCTCGCTCGGCGGCCTGGCCGCGTCCTACGCCCTCGGCGCCCCCGCCCTCGCGGCGGACGCCGGCCGGGACGCCGCCTCCGCCGACGAGTACGTGGACGTCCAACTCCTCAGCATCACCGACCTGCACGGCTTCCTCCAGGCCGCCCCCGGCACCAACTCCGTCATCACCGGCAGCGGCGGGCGCCGCTACACGGTCGGCGGGGTGGCCTACCTCGGCACCCACCTGGAGCGGCTGCGCACCGGGCGGCGCAACTCCCTCTTCTTCACCCCCGGCGACGCCTTCTCCGGCTGGGAGTTCGACGCCGCCGCCTTCGCCGACGAGCCGACCATCGAGGCCCTCAACCGCCTGGGCCTGAACTTCGCGACCGCCGGAAACCACGAGTTCGACAAGTCCCCGGCCATGTTGCGCAGGCACATGGAGGAGGGCGTCCCGTTCCCCGTCGAGGGGCAGGACACCTCCTTCACCGATTCCTCCGGCCGCCGCTTCCACGGCGCCGACTTCCGCTACTACAGCGCCAACACCGTCCGGTCCGGCGGCGACCGCCCGACCGTCCTGCCCCCGTACAACATCGAGTACGTGAGCACGGCGGACGGACAACGGCGGCTGCCGATCGGCTTCATCCACCTCACGGCCGTCGGCACCGAGCTGATGCCCGGCTCCTTCCACCCCGGCCTGGCCACCCTCGACGCGGTCGCCACCGCCGACGCCTGCGCGGCGCGCCTGAAGGCGCTCGGGGTCAACGCGATCGTGCTCAGCCTGCACGACGGTGCGGTGGCGGGCACCGACTTCAACAGCGGGAGCAACCCCTCCGGCCCGGCCTACGAGCTGGCCCTGCGGGTGTCCCCGGCAATCGACGCGATCGTCACGGGCCACTGGCACCACCGCTTCAACCTGATGCTCCCCGACCCGGCCGGGGTCCCGCGCCCGCTGGTCGGCGCCGGCTGCTACGGGCAGGTCGTCAACGAGATCAGCCTCCGCCTGGACCCGCAGACCGGAAGGGTCGTCCGCGAGCTGACCGTGTCGGTCAACCACCCCAACACGCGGGACGTCGCCCCGCACCCCGCACTGAAGGAGGTCGTGGACTACTGGGCGGGGCAGGCGGGCCTGCGCGACCGCACCCGCATCGGCCGGCTGACCGGCTCGTTCCTGCGGACCAGGACGGCGGCCGGCGAGTCCACGATGGGCGACCTCGTCGCCGACTGGGCCCTGTGGGCGGGGCGCCGGCCGGACGACCCCGACGACGACTCCAACGTCCACCCCAACGTGCCGGCCGAGCTGGCCCTGGTGGCGCTGGCACCCACGGCGGGGCAGGTGGTCATCGCGGGCGACCTCGTACGGGATGCCGCCACGGACGGGGCCCTCACCTTCGGCGCCGCATGGCGGGCCGTCGGCTTCGGCGACCCGGTGGTCACTGCCTGGGTGTCCGGGCGGCAGATCCACGACGTCCTGGAGCAGCAGTGGTCGACGGGCCCGGACGGCGGGCTGAGGTTCGCCCCCCTCGCGGTGTCGGGGAACGTGCGCTACCGCTTCGACGCGGCCGGAGCGGTCGGAGACCGGGTGGACCCTGCGGAGGTGCTGATCGACGGCAAGCCGCTCGACCTGGGGGCCCGGTACCGGCTGGCGGCCCTCTCCTACACCTTCCTCGGCTACGACGGGTATCCGGCGCTGGCCGGGTTCGGGGAGCCGTACCGCCACCGGCGGGACTTCGAGAGCTTCGTGGCGTACGTACGGGAGCGGCAGGTGCTGACGCCGCAGTCCACCGACCGCGTCACGGTCCGGGGCGGCCGGCTGTCCGGGAACGGGGGCACCGCCAAGGTGGGCGTGGTGGTGGAGCCGCAGGCGCTGCTGCTGCCGGACGGCACTCCGGTGCCGCGGGCCGAGGCGGCGATCCTCGCAGCGGCCCGGCTCCCTTCGGCGCGGACGGAGGGCCGGCCGCCCTGCTGAGGGGGGCGGCGCACCAGCCGGCCCCCGCCACTGCGGCGCAACCCGTGCCGTCCGCGCGGGCGGCGCCGGTCGCCTCAGCCGCGCACCCGGCACCGCCCGCCTCAGCCCGCGATCGCCTCGTACAGCGAGAACGCGGCGAGGGCCGCCATCACCGCGGCCGCGACCTTGGTGATCAGGCGCAGCGGCACGTACTTCATGAGGGTCCGCCCGCCGAGGATGCCGATGCCCGCAACGGCCCAGAGGGCGAGGACGGCGCCCATGCCGACCGAGAGGGGGTTGTCGTAGCGGGCGGCGAGGTTGGCGGTCATGATCTGGGTCAGGTCGCCGAACTCGGCGACCAGGATCAGCATGAAGCCGGCTCCGGAGACCTTCCAGAAGGACTGGTCCGCGGGCGCTTTGACCTCGTCCTCCTCATCGCTCTTCTTCAGCAGGAGCATGGCCGCGCCGAGGAGGAAGAGGACGCCGACGACGCCCTGCACGAGCCGGTGCGGCAGCAGGGTCAGCACGCTGCCCGCGGCGATGGCGAGCGTGACGTGCACGGCGAAGGCGGCGGCAACGCCGGCGAAGACGTACGAAGCCCGGTAGCGGGTGCCGAGCATCAGGCCGGCCAGCGCCGTCTTGTCAGGCAGTTCGGCGAGGAAGACGACGCCGAAGGCGATGGCCGTGACGGCGATGCTGAAGTTCGTGCTGAACACGGTGCGGGACCTCAATCGGTGGGCAGGACGTCGCCGCTACCGAGGGACCTGGGGTGTGTCAGGGATCGCTTCGGCACGGCAGCGACCTGACTGCGTACACGCGCCCGCGTCGGATGGACGGGTGCACGTGGACATGGACAGAACACTGCGGCCGAAGGTCTCGCTGGCCGACCGCGGTGTGCGGCCTGCCTCCGGGCGCCGGCTGGGTGACCCAGCAGTATGTCGACGGTCCGGCGAAGAGCTACTCCCCTTCTGCTCCCGCCAGGATACGTGACGCCTCCGAGCGGCCGGAACAGGACTTTGGTCCCTGGTGCGCGAGGGGGCCGGGTGCCGAGCGGTCGGCCGGACCGGGCACCGGCCGGGTGAGGGCGGGATGCCACACCCCGCCCCCGGCCTGGAACCCCAACTTCCATTTCTTCCAAGGGATTTACCGGTCCCGAATGTGACGTGCCCATGTCGCAAGCCTGTAACCTTGCGCCCGCCGCCGCGCAATCAGGCGCCGCCACCCTGGCCGCGCCCCCCCCTTTTTCCGGGGCTTCACGGCCACCCACCCCCCGCATCCAGGGAGCACCCTCATGGCTCTTTCGGCCCGCATATCCCACGTCTACGCGCGTCGAATCGGCGTGCTCGCGTCATCCGCCGCGCTCGCCGCGCTCACCTCCCTCGTCAACGCCCCCACCGCCCAGGCCGCCCCTCCCACCCCGATCAGCGCCTCGGCCGCCCGCGCCTACCTCGCCACGGTCACGCCGAGCGCGGAGGGCTCCCTCACCGGCTACAGCCGCAGCCTCTTCCCGCACTGGACCACCGTCTCGGGCACGTGCAACACCCGCGAGACCGTCCTCAAGCGCGACGGCGTCAACGTCGTCACCGACTCCTCCTGCGCCTCGGTCAGCGGCAGCTGGTACTCCGAGTACGACGGCATCACCTGGACCGACGCCGCCGACCTCGACATCGACCACGTGGTCCCGCTCGCCGAGGCCTGGCGCTCGGGCGCCGCCTCCTGGACCACCTCCAAGCGCCAGCAGTTCGCCAACGACCTCACCCGCCCGCAGCTCATCGCCGTCACGGACAACGTCAACCAGGCCAAGGGCGACCTCGACCCCGGCAAGTGGCTGCCGCCGCGCACCGCCTACCGCTGCACCTACGCCCGCATGTGGGTCGAGGTGAAGCAGTACTGGGGCCTGAGCATGGACGCGGGCGAGAAGACGGCCCTGGTCAACGTGCTGAACGGCTGCTGAGACCACCCCGTGCGGGCCGCACCCCGACCCAGGCCGGGCCCCTACCCGGCTCGGGCGGCGGGCGGCGGCACGGGCCGCCCCGGGATTCCGCTTGTTTCCCCCGCGCGGGGGAGGCCGGGCTCTCCTCCGCCGTCGTACCGTGATCGCAGGTGCTACGGAGGAGGGGGAG
This sequence comes from Streptomyces sp. NPDC046866, assembly GCF_040704625.1. Classification (NCBI taxonomy): domain Bacteria; kingdom Bacillati; phylum Actinomycetota; class Actinomycetes; order Kitasatosporales; family Streptomycetaceae; genus Streptomyces; species Streptomyces sp. NPDC046866. The sequence continues at coordinate 225,087 of NZ_JBEYXN010000009.1, read as the reverse complement.
GTCCATGGCCGTGCTGCGCCTGGGGCCGCTGCTGCGCCACGTCGACTGGGAGACGGGGGAGGCGGCCACGATCTGGGTCGAGGCCGACCGCCCGTGCCGGGCCGAGGTGCGCTGTGCCGACGGGGCGGGGGGCAGCGGGCGCACCTTCCAGATCGCCGGGCACCACTACGCCCTGATACCGGTGACCGGCCTGGCCCCGGGCAGCACCACGGCGTACGAGGTGCTGCTCGACGGGAGGCGCGTCTGGCCGCTGCCGGCCGGCGCCTTCCCGCCGAGCACGATCACCACGCCGGCCGTCGCCGCCCCCGGGGAACCGGCCCCCGCGCTGAGGATCGCCTTCGGCTCCTGCCGGCAGGCCGCGCCTCCCGCGGACCGGCGCGGCCCCCACGGACCGGACGCCCTCGACGCCCTCGCGGCGCGCCTGGCCGCCGACCCGGACGAGCCGCGGCCCGACGTCCTGCTGCTCCTGGGCGACCAGGTGTACGCGGACCAGCTGTCGCGGGAGACCCGGCAGTGGCTGGCCGCCCGTCGGGATCTGCGCGACGCCCCCGGCGCCCAGGTCGCGGACTACGAGGAATACACCCGGCTGTACTACGAGTCCTGGCTCGACCCCGAGATCCGCTGGCTGCTGTCGACCGTTCCCAGCCTCCAGATGTTCGACGACCACGACATCGTGGACGACTGGAACACCAGCGCGTCCTGGCTGGCGGAGATGCGGGCCACGCCGTGGTGGCGGGAGCGGGTGCTCAGCGGGCTCATGTCGTACTGGGTGTACCAGCACCTGGGCAACCTCTCGCCGGCCGAGCTCACGGCCGATCCGCTCTACCAGGCCGTGCGGAAGGCCCCGGACGGCACGGAATCGCTGCGGGCCTTCGCCGCCGCCGCGGACGTCGACCCGGGCTCGGCGCACTGGAGCTACCGCCGCGACTTCGGCCGCTCCCGGCTGCTGATGGTGGACACCCGCGCGGCGCGGGTGCTCGCCGAAGACAGCCGGGCCATGCTGGCCCCGGCCGAGCAGCAGTGGCTGAGGGACAACGCCCTGTCCGGCCGCGGGGCTTACGACCACCTGCTGATCGGATCCTCACTGCCGTGGCTGATGCCGCCGCTGATCCACGACGCGGAAGTGTGGAACGCCGCGCTGTGCCGCGGGGAGCGCGGCCCCCGGTGGGCGCGGATCGGGGAGGACCTGCGGCGGCGCAGCGATCTGGAGCACTGGGCGGCGTTCCCGGCCTCGTTCGCGGCGCTCGGCGAGCTGATCGAGGAGGTGGGGACGGGTCCGCGGGCCCCGGCGACGATATGCGTCCTGTCCGGGGACGTGCACCACGCCTATGTGGCCGAGCCCCGAATACCCGGCAGGGCACGGGTGTTCCAGTTGACCTGCTCCCCCGTGCACAACTCGGTCCACACCGTGGTGAAGTGGGGATTCCGGCTGGGCTGGTCCCGGGTGGGGCGGTGGCTGGGGCGCGGCCTGTCCCGGCACGGGCGGACGGGCCGTCCCCCGCTGCGCTGGCGGCGTACGGGCGGGCCCTGGTTCGGCAACCAGCTGATGACGCTTGCCCTGTCGGGCCGCTCCGCCCGGCTCCGCCTGGACCAGGCCCGCCGGGACCGCGGCCGGGACCGCGGCCGGGGCCCCGGCCGGGCGGGCCGCCTGGTGACGGTGCTGGACCGGGAGCTCACGGCACAGGACTGACGCAAACCGGAATCCGGCCGGACACACGGCGGGCGGGGGCCGCCCCGGGCGTTCGGGCCGCGGGTGCCGGGCGTACGCTGTATGGCTGTCAAGCCGCCCCTGCCGCTCCCCCGCGACGTCGCGGCGCTTCACGCCGAGGCACGTCCACCAGACCGGGGAGTCCCGTTTGCTTGAGACGCTGGGGTCGCTGACCACGAGCCCGTGGATCTACGCCGCGGTGGCGCTGTCCGTCGTGCTCGACGTCTTCCTGCCCGTGCTGCCCAGCGGCGTCCTGGTGATCACCGCGGCGGCGGCAGCGGCCGCTGCCGGGGCGGCGGGGCCGGTGCCGGGTCCCGCGCAGGTGCCGGACATCCTGGCCCTGCTGGTGATCGCCGCCGCGTCTTCGGTGCTGGGCGACATGGCCGCGTTCCGGCTGGCCCGCCGCGGCGGTGCGCGGCTCGACCGTGCGATCTCCCGCTCGCGCCGGCTCTCGCTGGCCCAGGAGCGGCTGGGCACCGCCCTGGCCCGGGGCGGCGGCGCGCTGGTGGTGATCGCCCGCTTCGCCCCGGCGGGACGTTCGGTGGTGTCCCTGGGCGCGGGCAAGACGCACCGCAAGGTCATGGAGTTCCTGCCCTGGTCGGTGCTGGCGGGCATGGCCTGGGCGGGGTACAGCGTGTCGCTCGGCTACTTCGGCACCCAGTGGCTGGGCGCCGCCTGGCTCGGAACCGCGGTCTCGGTGGTCGCCCTGTTCGCCGCGGGCGCGCTGGCCGCGTTCGTCATCCGACGCCCCGCGCCGGCAGCGGCGTAAGGGTCCCCCGGGCGGTGCAGCGCCTCACCCGTTTCACCGGCCCCGATCGCCCCGCCCTTCCTGTGCTCCTAGCGTCCTAGCACGGGGCGCAACCGAATCCGCGTCACACCCGTGGCCGGGTCGCGCCGTTCCGAGGAGCCAGAGGAGTCCACTCCATGCCCGCCACGCCGCCGAACCGCCCTCTGCTGAGCCTCGTGGTCGCGACCCTCGCCGCCGTCGCCGCCACCGCCGTCGCCGCTCCGGCCACCGCCGCCGCCCCCGCCGGCGGCGCCACCGGCCTCTCGGCCGCGGTCGCCCCGACCTCCGTCGCCCCGGGCGGCCGGGTCGGCCTCCTCCTGCGGGGCTGCGGATCACGCACGGGGACCGCCTCGTCGAGCGCGTTCGGCGACGTCCGCCTGGGCCCGTCCGGCTCGTCGTCCACCCTCTCCGGCAGCACGACCGTCTTCACCAACGCGGGTGCCGGCACGTACACGGTGACCTTCGAGTGCGGCGGCCCCGGCGGCGGCCGCGTGACCGCGCCCCTGCAGGTCACCACGGGCGCGGCCCGCGGCGGCACGGGCGGCAGCATCCACACGGTGAGCCGCGCCGAGATGGCCGTCGGCGGCACCCTGACCGCAAGCGCCCTGGCCGCCGGCATCTGGCTCCTGCGCCGCCGGGCCCGCGCGTCCTAGACGGCGGCGGGAGCCCCCTTCACCACCAGCCCGCCCAGCAGATCGGCGGTCGCCCGGGCAACGGCCTCGACCGCCTCCTCGAACACCTCCTGGTTGTGCGCTGCGGGCACCCGGAACCCGGACACCTTCCGTACGTACTGCAGCGCGGCGGCCCGGATCTCCTCCTCGGTGGCCCTCTCGGGGATGGCGGGCGGGCGCAGCGTCTTAATGGATCGGCACATACCCCCACTATCCCGCTACCGCGGCAGTTCGGCCCCGGACAGCTTCATGATCAGCCCGGCCTGGAGCCGCGCCCGCAGCCCCGGATCCGCGACCTCGTCCAGCAGCGCCACCGCCTGCTGCAAGGCCGCGGCCGCCCGCCGGTCCTCCCGCAGCGCAACGGTCTGCTCGGCCATGTACCGCAGCGCGACATCGGCCCGTCGGTGGAACAACTGCCCCACCACGGTCACCACGACCCCCACGGAACTGGTCACGACCCCGAGGTACACGTCCCCGGCGCTCTCGGCCTTCCACACCCCGAGCGCCACCCCGGCCAGCACCACCGCGGCCCCCACCGCGGCGAACAGCTGACTCACGGCAAAACTGCTCCGCGCCTGCGCCAGCCCGTAGGCGTAGTACTCCACCAGCACAGAGGTGAACCCCTCATCGGCGATCCCCCCGTCCCCCTCATCCTCCCCACCCCGCCCGACGTCGGCGTACTTCGACCCCGGCTCCTGCTCGGGCACCCGAAGCCGCGCCAGCAGCCGCTCCCTCTCCGCATCCCGCCGCCGCTCGAACCGATCCCCCACGCCCCTCCCCCACACCACCAGCCCCGCAACCCCCGCCAACACCGCCCCCACAACCCCCCAAACACCCATCCCAAAACCCTCCCACGCCCAACCCCCAGACAAAAGAAGCCCGCCGGAGGCGGACCGGGCCCCCGGCAGGCTGCCGTCCGGGATCACGCACCACTCACACGGAGCGGCCTGGCGAGTCGGTCAGTAGGTGGGGCACAGGTTGACCTGCACGGCCGCGACGATGAGCGCGCTCTTCGCGGGGCCGAAGCCATCGGGGTGGGTCGGCCCGATGAACCGCTTCTCGGCGCCGGCGACCCGCTTGGCCGGGTCCTTCTCGCCCTTCATGGACTGGCATTGGTCGAGGCCGCGGCTGACCGCCTTGTCCTCCTTGCCGTTGACGATCTCGGGGTCGATCTTGTTCAGCGCGGCGAGGTACGCGGCCCGCTGCGCCGGCGCGGGGCTCGGCGGAATGCCGGCGGCCGAGCGGGCGGCCTCCGGGTCTGCGCTCTGCGGCGCAGCCGGCGCGGGCTTGGCCGCCGGCTTGTCGGAGGGCGCGGCGGGCTTGGGGTCACTGCCGCATGCGGCGAGGGCAAGAACGGCGGCCGCGGTGAGCGCGGCGAGGGAGAGATGTGTACGCATCGCGCCATCCTGGCCGCGCCCGGCCGCCGATGTGGCCGCTGTGACTGCTCTGTGACGCACCAAATCCCCGATCTGCCGCGGGGCCTTCCGACGCCGAACCGCTCCCAGGAGCTCGGCATGCCCCGCGGACGACCGCTCGCATACCGCGGAACGCTAAGCTCCAGCGCCCGGCTCGTCGCCGCTGCGCTCCAGGACCGCGTCACCGGCCCCGTCCTCCCGACCCTCAATGCAGAGATGAGAGCACGATCACCCGGATCCGCCTCCCTTTCGGCGGAACTCGTCGGTGCACCCCCCGGACGTCACGTCTTGGGTGAAGCAGGCAACGAAGGAGCTCGGGGAGCCGTAGAAGGCGAGCCGCATGCCCTCGCAATCCACGCCGTCGAAGGTGACGTCGCCATACGACCCGCCGAGGGACACGGCTCCATGTTGCCGATCGGCGATCCCGGGGCACGCGGCGCCGAGATCCGACGTGTCCAAGCCCGTGGCCGTGAACGTGCCGTCGCCCTTGAACTCGACCGTCCTCCCCGCAAAGTCGGACCACACGCCCGTCACCTGATCAACGGTGTTGACCTGGACCGGGTAGCTGGAGCAGGAGCTCAGGAGAAACGCCACCGCACATCCCAGCGCAGCGCCCGTGCATACACGTCGTATCCGCTGACGCTGGCCGGCAGCCATACGGCCCGCCTCTCGTGTCCCACACATGACCGGAAATAACGCCTCACGGAGGCAACGGACATCATCTTGAACGCGTTCAAGTCCGATGTCAATCGGCCTGTCACGCCGACGACATCCGGTGCCGAGTAGGGCATGACCGTCCTTTCCAGCCGAGAAAGGCCCCGAACTGTGACCGGTTCGGGCCCTTGAGTCGGTAGGCGCGCACGGTTCACCGGCCCGCATCTGTGGCGCTGCTCAAGCTCGGGCGCTCGACAGTCCGCATGCCCGATGCCGACACGGGACCGCCACTCTGCTTCCCGTTGCCGAGCTCCCGCCGCCCGTGGCGATGGATCTACCGCCGCGTCGCCTCGGCTGCTCAGTGCTCACTGCGCCGACCCTGACTACCTCCTTCACGTCGGAGGTAAGCCACTCAAAGACCCCCAACCAGATCGATTGGGGGCCTTTGCGTTGCTGGGCGCGGACGGTTTCGACCGCCGACATCTGCTTTGTCTGCCCGAATCGGGGCGCTGTCGCCGCGCGGTCTGGGACAACGGTCCTAGAGCTTGATCATTTTGGCGTACGGGCTCAAGATCCGCTCTCGGGCCGAGCCGAAATCGACGAGCATCGCGATTCCGTCCTCGACGCCGATCACTCGGCCGAGTCCGTAGACGTCGTGCGTGACCTGGTCACCCACCGCGAAGTGCTTGGGGGGTGGCGCGGTCGGGACTTTGAAGGGGCTGCTCGGCAGATGGCGCTTCGGTGCGGCTGGCTTTGTCATTGCGCCCAGTATGCGCTCGTCGGGCTCCGGCCGCACCGCCATGCGCATCACCGTTCGGACCCGATCCGGCTCGCCTTGAGGATCGGCGGCGGGGAAGGGCCGGACAGGATCCGCGTACGCCGCTTGCGAGATCGAGAAACGTCGACTCGGAATACCGGGAAGTCCGGGTCCGTGCACAGCGGCAGCGGGTCGGCGGGGAAGCGTACGAGGACGATCCCAAGGACGGCGGCGCCGGCAGACGTTCCCGCCCACATCTGCTCTGTAAGCCTGGGACCGGAAGCCGGCCCGTCACCGCAGCTCAGCCCCTCTGTACGCTGCGACGGCTGCCACACGCTGTGGATGCCGTGGCAATCCTCCAGTGGCCGTGGTTGACCGCTCGATCTGGCACGCGTCCACCGGCTCCCTCATCGACCGCGAGCAGCCGCACTTTCCGTCGGGTCTGTGACCCGCCGGGCGATCACCAGGTAGCCCGCGAAACTCACGTCCGGCCTGGCCTTCGCCCACCCGTCCGCCTTCTCAACCGGTACCAGTACGGTCGTACCCGGAACGGGGTAGTTCACCCTGTCCGTGGCACCCTCGGGTACGCCGTAACGGCAGTGCACCTCGGCGATCGACAACACCTCCACGGAGGTGGGTGCGTGCCCCTCCTCCTGGCCGTGGTGCTCCTCGCGGAAGTCGATCTCATCCGCGCGCTCGCTACCGACGACGTCGGCGTAGTCCTCCGGATCGACCCCCAGCAGCGTCCAGGAGACAGTGTCCCCTGGCGCGAAGCTCTCGCCGCAGCACTGGATCTGCCAGTCATCGACCCAAATCGTCAACGTCATGACGTCATTCTCCGCCGCCTGCGGGCAGCTGCTCCCGGCTGCTGTTGCAGTTTCCTACGAACGCCGACATGCGCAATCGGTGACGCCAGAGGCCTCGTGGGCCTCCCGAGCGGTCACCGATCTGTTCGCATCCCAACGAAGACCGCCAGTCTCCCGCTGCGCTCGCCGCTGCTATGGCGGTCCGGCTCGATTGAGCGGGCGAGGACGGCGTCGACTTCGAACCCGGCCGTCTCCAGAAGTCCACGGCGCACCACACCGGGAACACCCTCGCCGCGACCGGCGGCGCCACGACGCGTGAGCTGATGCAGCGGAGGGAGCATGCGTCGGTGCGGGCCGCACTGATCTATCAGCACCTGGTGAACGGGCGTGATCACGGCATCGCCGCTCACGTCGACGAGCAGATCAGGAGGGTCCGGCCCGCGAGTCCGGCGACGCATCTGACACGGCGCCACGCCCTTGCCTCCCACCCGAGGAACGGACAAGGCCCAGGTCCCCGGTTCAGTACCGGTGACCTGGGCCTTTGTCGTGCTACCTCCTGGTGGGCGCGGACGGTTTCGAACCGCCGACATCTGCTTTGTAAGAGCCGGATTAAACAGGGCCCCGAGGGTGCTCATCGATCACGCGACCTGCTGCTAAGCCGCCCTCTCCCCGACTTCGATGATCGTTTGGGGGGAATTTAGGGGCTGCCCTCTCTGGGTCAGATCAGGAACCTCCGGCCAGATCTCCGTCCACTTCAGGTTACCCATCGCCCGCTCGTAGATACCCTGCAACCCCCGCAGCCGTTCCTGCCGCATCTCCGGTGTCGGGTGCTGATAGATGCGCTTGATGCCCGGCCGGAGATGGCCGGCCTGGTCATAGGCCAACGCGGTCTTCACGCCGATCTGATCCTGGTACGTGTCGTGCGTGTGCCGCAGGCCCCGCATGGTCAGGCCGGGCATGATGGGCTCCCAGCCGTCCCGAGCGGCCCTCCCCCGCGTCTTCGTGAGCGGCTCCCGACCGTCCGCCGCCGGCCTGATGTGGGCCCGGGTGAAGTTGCTGCGCCGCCAGAAGACGCCTGACGGCGTGCAGAACAGGTACTCGTGCGGCCACACCTGCATGTGCTGCCGGAGGAGCTCGGCGAGAAACGGTGGCACGTCGATGTCGCGAGCGCGGTTACCGTTCTTTGGCGGTTCCAGCTGCAGAACCAGTCCCGTCTTGTTGCCGTCCTCGTCGCGGCCCTCGTACTCGGCGAGCTCGCCGACCTCCGGGTCGACACGGATGATCGGACACTCGAACCATCCGCCGTCGTAGGCCTGCCGCCGGGTGCGCAGAACGTTGTCACGGTGCAGCGCGGCACCCTCGCCCCAGCCGAGGCCCGTGAAGGCCGTTGTCAGGACGTGCAAACCGACCGCGGGGCCCAGCCGGCGGGCCATCTGCAGGACGACCTCGGGCGGCGCCCACTTCTCCTCATCGCTCTTCTTCGCCTTCACGGTCGTGGCACCCGTAGGCAGCGTCCGGCGCCGGCCGTAGAGCGGGTTCACCTCAAGGTGGCGGGCGTCGACGGCGCCCGTCATGATCGAGGACATCAAACTGACCGCGTGCCCCGCGGTCACCGAGTCGCAGGGCAGGCCGAGCTGCCAGTCGTCCACGTCGAACCAGGTGATGTCGATCAGGGACGTGTGCTCCCACTTGGGGAAGATGTGTTGCTCCAGCAGGTTCCAGCGCTTCGCGACCGTCGCGCCGCGCTTGGGCTTCGCCTTCATCCACCGCTTGGCGAACACCCCAAACTTCTCCTGCTGCTTTGCCGGGTCGATATACCTGCCGGCCCGGATGGCAGCCTCCTGCTTCTCGCCGAACTCCTCGGCCAGCTTCTTCGTCGGGAAGCCGGGCCACTGCCCCGGCTTCCCATCGGGCTTTTTCCAGCGCGCCCGCCACGTGAACTGCTTCGTCTGCTTACCGTTACGGACCTTGTAGACCTTCTCTGCCCACGCCATATGGCAACTCCCTTCAGGGTGATGCTCATGCTGATACAGGCCTCCCCGCAGGCGGGCCTCAGCGGCAGGAGACGGCCTGTTCGAGTGAGGGCGCTCCAGGCATGCAGCCGAGCGCAGCATTCACCTGCACCACGCCGGCGGCCGTGAGCGCGCCGGCGGATGACAGTGATGGATCGACGTACACGAGAACGTGGGCGCCGCTTGAATCAACCCAGACGAGGCTGTCGTCCGGCAGTACACAACCACAGAGCACATGAACACACATCGGCACCCCGCCCATTCAGTTGGGGCCCCACCGCCAGCAGACAGCATGCAACCACACATTCAGGTGCATTGTGGAGGGGTTGGCGTGACGGATGTGGACGGATGCTGCTACGCGCTGTCGCTGCCGGACGGGTAGCTGAGCTCGCGGAGCATCGGCTGCACTCGGCGCCACGCCTCGAGGTTGCGCTGCCGTTCCTCGGGGGTGGGGCTCTTGGATGCGCCCTTCACGATGACAGTGACGGCCGTCCCGTCCGGGAGGTGAACGACTGCAGTGTCGACGACTGCGCCGTCACGCTCGAGCTCGTCCTGCACTGTGAGTGGGAGTCCCTTGGCAACCGATGGCGCGACGACGGGGCGGCGGGACGGGTCATCAGGGGTGGGGTCGCCGCCGGCAAGTACCTGCTCCGGGGAGTCTGCGGTCCATCCAACCAGCGTGCCGTAGGCGCGGATGGCACTGCTGACGCGCTTGAACCCTTTGCCCTGCTCGATGTTCTGCACTGTGGCCCGGCTGACGCCGAGGCGTTCGGCGACGTCCGTCTGCGTCAGCTTGGGTCGGGTGGCCACACGCGCGGCCTTGAGTGCCTCGCCGAGTCGTACCCAGTCCTGGTCCATGAGTCCTCACTATGCCCTACGTCCGTGCAACCAAGAAGCATAGTTCTCAGCCTTTGACCAGCGCATTAGTAGTCATTTCAAGCATCCAGGGTTGCACTGCGCGCCCCTCGCGCCCTGCCGTGGGCGGCTTGTCACCCAGTGTCGCGACTAGAAACTAGTCAAGAAATGTAGGCAAACCGCTTGCATCGGTAGTCAGACCGGGACTACCTTCAGGGGGTGAGGCCGAACGGACAAGCAATCCGGGCGATCCGCAGAGCACAGAAAATAGGCCTGCGCTCGCTCCAGCAGATGACCGGCTTCAACCGGGGCTACCTCTCGCGACTGGAGAGGGGGCATATCCGGGAGCCGGACGAGATCCACATCCGGACGGTCGCCGACGCCCTCAATGTGGCGCCGGAAGCCATAACCCACCAGGAGGAAGCGTGACCGCCGACGCCGCGAAGGCGCCCCCGACGAAGTCGCCCGAGGCCCGGGCTCTCTCCGCCGCAGCCATCAAGCGGGTCCAGCGGCGCAAGGCCGAAGAGGAGCTGGACCTCATCCGCTGGACGCCGGAAGAGGTTGTGAAGAAGCAGCTGCTCCCGTACAGGAGCGTCCGCAGCCTGAAGGAGAAGTGCTACCGGCGCGAGGTGTTCTGCCACATGGACGGCGGCCGGATCACGTTCTCGCCGGAGAGCATCCGCCGCGAGAACGCGCGAACCATGGTCGTCCCCATCGCCGCCTAGAGCGGCATGCGGCCCCGACCGCCGGTCGCGACACCGCCGGCCGAGGCCTGCCGCAATCCCACCCTCACCCCGCATCGCGAGTGCGGAGGAAGAGAGATCCCGATGTCCCACATCATGCCCGATCCGGTCGCTGACCTGATCCCCTCGCGCCGACCGAAGCCGGCTGACCCCATCGTCACCCCGCCCGCCGTTGCCCGGTTCTCGGCGGATCGGCGTCCGGTGGAGCAGATCCGTGCGGCGAGCACGCTGGACCTGTTCGACGCCGAGTGGCGGTCCCCCGAGGAGCTGCTGGGCGCGGCTGCGGCGGCGAACAAGCTGCTGTCGTCGGTGCCGCTGCGACAGTCGACGGAGGTGCTGTCATGAGCACTCCGCTGAATCCGATCGCCCGCCTGGATGTGCCGGCGGATGAGCTGATGCGAGCACTGAAGGCGAAGGCCGTGCGGGAGTTCCACGCTGGCGAGCTCGCCGAGCAGCGGCACCAGTTCCTCGACCTGGACGCTGACAGCTCGTGCCCGGTCGCAGGCGCCGCCCCGTACCCGTACCTGCCGGCCGGAGGGGCGTCGTGAGCTACTACCCCGAGATCGCCGCCCGGTTCGCCCGGGACACTGACGGCCACCAGATGACCGTGCTCCACGAGGACGGCTTGTACCGGCACGTCCGGTTCGAGAACCCGAGGCACGGCGCCATCTACCGCTTCGACCTGATCACCTGGCCCCACGGTCTGCTGATCCGGGGCGACGGCCCGAACTTCGTCTTCTCGCTCTACCCGACGGTCGACCTGCTCGACATGTTCCGCCGGACGGCCACGCTCGGCGAGATCAACCCTGGCTACTGGCAGGAGAAGGTGCTCGCCGGGAAGGTCGAGGACTGGTCGGAGGAGAAGTTCCGCGCCTGGCTGGTGCAGGAAGCCGCCAAGGACGAGGCGCGCTACCCCGGCCTTGTGGAGGCCGTCGGCCGCCAGATTCTTTTCAGCGACGAGCACAACACCGAGTACAGGGGTGCGGCCGAGTACGCGGTCGCCTCGTTCGCCCACCGCGACTACCGGCTTCGCTTCCCGGACCGGTGGGAGGAGTCCTTCGAGGACTACTCGTGGGAGTTCCTGTGGGCCTGTCACGCGATCCGCTGGGGCATCGCCCAGTACGACGCCGCGAAGGCCGCCCCGAAGACGGTGGCGTCGTGAGCGCCCCGGTGGAGCCCCGCCAGGAGGACGTGGTGCAGGCCGCTCTGGACGGCGTGCTGCTGGCCTACGAGGCGGACTTCGGCCCGCTGGCGTCGTGGTCGGACGCCGTGTGGTCCTCGTACCGGATCGACCAGCACGTCGCCCGGATGCGGGCCACGAACTGGGAGGCGGCCGCATGAGCCTCCGTACCGCCGCCGTCCTGGATGCCCTCGCGGGCGCCGTATCCATCTGCCTCCTGCTGTGGGGGCGCCACACCTGGAGGACCACGTGACCGAGCCGCTGACGCAGGAGCGTCTGGAGCGCCGGATGGCTGAGCTGGTCCGCCGCCGCAACGAGGACATGGCGCTGCGGGACGAGCTGCTCCACGCCCGCCGACCGGTCCCGTTCGAACTGGGCGAGTCCCTCGTTCCCGCCGTGCAGTGGCTGATGCAGAGGTCGGCGGAGGTCGACCGGCTGCAGTCCGTCCTCGCGGAGCGGGACGAGCAGATCGCCTATCTGATCGCGGCCGAGCCGACCCTCGACGACGACCAGCCGGCGGCCCCGCGGTGACCGCCCCGATACGCCGCGGGGAAGGCAGCCGCCCGGCCAACGCCACCCCGCCCGCACGACCGATCCGCGTCTGGCCGCTCTGGCTGGCGCCGCTCTCCGGCCGCAAGGCCGCCTGAAAGCCCGCCGGGGCCAGCGCCTCCACTGGACCGCCGCCCCGGCGCACCAACCACCGCTGCAGGGCCCCGCACCGCCGGGGCCCCAGCCCGCCACACCCTGAAAGGCCTGACATGGCCAGCATCCAGTGCATCAACGACAGCTGCCAGGACGAGAACGGTCCCTTCGTCCCCACCTCGGACGGCCCGCTCTGCGAGAACTGCCACGAAGCCCAGGACGGCGAGCAGTGACCGCGACCACCGAAGTCCAACCCGGTCTGTACGACATCTCCGCCGAGCTGTACCACTCGGACCCGATTCCCGGCGGCAGCCTCTCGGCCTCGGGCGCCAAAGTTCTCGCCGACTGCCCGGCCCGCTTCAAGTACTTCCTCGAGCACCCGCAGCCCCACAAGCCCGAGTTCGAGTTTGGGACCGCAGCCCACACCGTGGTCCTCGGCGACGGCCCGGAACTCGTGGTGGTCGACGAGGAGAAGTGGGTCACCAGCGAGACGAAGGCCCAGGTCGCGGCGATACGGGAGGCCGGCGGGATCCCTCTGAAGCGGAGTGACTACCAGCGGATCTGCGACATGGCTGAGGCTCTCGCCGCCCACGCGGAGGCCGCGGAGATCCTCACCCCGGGCTCCGGCGCCGCCGAGCAGTCGATCTTCTGGACCGACGGTCGGATCTGGTGGCGCAGCCGCTTCGACTGGCTCCGCCCCGACTTGATTGCCGACTACAAGACCACCCGGTCCGTGCACCCGGACTACCTGGGGAAGGCCGTCCACGAGCTCGGCTACCACATCCAGGAGCACATCTACCGGCGTGGAGCCGTCGAGCTCGGCCTCCTCCCCGAGGGTGCTTCGTTCAAGTTCATCTACCAGGAGAAGCAGCCGCCGTACCTGGTGACCGTCGCCGAGCTCGACCCCGTCGCCCGGTACGTGGGCCAGCGCCTCACCCAGGACGCTGCCGCCAGCTACCTGTACGGCCGCGAGACCGGCCACTGGCCCGCCTACGTCGAGACCTCCACCGTCCTCTCGCTGCCGCCGTACATCGAGCGCCAGTACACCTAGGAGCACTCGTGTCTCAGCTTCCTCCGCCCGTGCGCACCCCGCGACCCGCAGGCCCCGACGGCGCCTCCGCGCAGAACCCGTTCCGCCCCGCCAGCAAGGCCGGCCGCAAGGCCCGACTGTCCATCCAGGGCATGTCCGGATCCGGCAAGACCTGGACCGGCCTCAGCATCGCCCACGGCCTCTCCGAGGGCCGCAAGTTCGCTGTCATCGACACGGAGGGCGGAGCCGCCAGCCTGTACGCCGGCATCGGCGGCATCCAGTTCGACTCGGTCTCCATGGACCGCTACGACCCCCGCGACCTCGTCCGCATCCTCGACTCCGCCGCCCAGGCCGGCTACCCCACCGTTTTCGTCGACAGCCTCTCCCATTTCTGGAAGGGCACCGACGGCACCCTCGCCCAGGTCGAGAAGGCCAGCAGCCGGTACGGCGGCAACAAGTTCGCCGGCTGGAAGGACGGCACCCCCATCCAGAACGACATGATCGCCGCGATCCTCGCCTACCCCGGCCACATCGTCGCCTCGATGCGCTCCTACACCGAATGGGTCCTCGACGGCGGCAAGCCGCAGAGGGTCGGCATGCGCCCCGAGCAGCGCAAGGGCATCGAGTACGAGTTCGACGTTGCGGTCGCCATGGACATCGACAACCAGCTCGAAGTCCTCAAGTCCCGCTGCCCCGACCTCAACCGCGCGGTCATCAAGCGGCCCAACGGAGCTCGAGACATCGCCGGCCCGCTCCTCGCCTGGCTCAAGGCCAACCCGGAGCCGGCCCAGCAGTAGCAGCACTCGGGGGGCGCCGCGGCCCGAACCTGCGGCGCCCCAACCCCAGTGAACCGCACGTGAGAGGACCACCGCCATGCCCCGTCGCCTCACCGTCGCCGAACGCCACGCCGCCGCCAACCGCGACCTCCTCCTCGAGGAGATAGCCGTCCAGTCCTCGTGGGACCAGTTCCTCGTCGAGCAGGCCATCTTCGCCGCGCTCCGCGCCTACGGGACCGCCTCCGCCAACGACTTCCGCGACCTGCTTCCCGAGATGGGCCACGGATTCATCGGAGCCGCGATCAACGCGATGAGCGGGGGCGGGCTGATCAAGCACACCGGACAGGTCGTTCCGTCCACCCTCGAGTCCACCCACGGCCACCGCATCGCCGTCTGGGAGTTCACCGACAAGGGGGCGGCCCTGGCCTGGAAGAGCGCGGCCGCACGACGGGCAGCGGCGTGATGACCGCCTCCGAGACCGTCTTCGCCTGCCTCGCCGTCGCGGTCGGCCTCCTTGTCGTCGCCACCCACGGCTGGGACGCCTGGCACCGGCCCCGCACCCGGCGCCGCTTCCAGCGCACCGCCCGGCAGGCAGCCCGCACCCGGGCCGACGTCCTCCGGGACCTCGCCGCCGCCAAGACCGAACGCGCCCGGATCCAGGCCGCAGCCGACCTCGCCGACTGCATCGCCATCTGGGACGCCACCCCGCACGACATCCCCCACCAGCGCAGCAAGGAGGACCCGCAATGACCAGCAAGCCGCTCCCGCCGCACGGCAGCGAAGCCCGGTACGCCGGCGCCATCGGCCGCCCCGCATGCCACTGCCCGACCTGCGTGAAGGGCTGGACCAAGGCGGGCCAAAGGCGCCTCCTGGCCCGAATCGAAGGGCGTCCGGCCACCATCCCCAGCGACAAGGTGACAAGCCACATCCTCAAATTGCAGGCGAGCGGCATGTCGATCAGGCAAATCGCCGCGGCCGCCGACAGCGACCCCACTACCGTTCGCTACCACGCCGAGCGCCGCTTGCCCCGAATCCGCCGGGCAACCGCAGCGAAGATCCTCGCAGTCCAGCCCGATCGGTTCGCAGGCGACAGCTGGGTCCCCGCCTTCGCCAGTCAGCGCCGCTGCCGCGCTCTCTACGCAGCCGGCCACGGCTCCCACTGCATCGCTGCCGCAGACCCGGGGCTCCGCCCTCGGACCGTTGAACACCTCGTCAGCGGCTCCCGCCAGTTCATCACTGCCGCGAATGACCGTGCAGTCACGAGGGCCTACCAGCTGCTCAGTACGCGCACCGGCCAGTCGCAGCGTGCGATCAACCGCGCTCGCACAGAGGGGTGGCTCGGCCCCGCCTGGTGGGACGACGACGAATTCGGCAACCCGACCTATGAGCCCGAAGTCAGCGACGTACCCCGCTACGTCGCCCACGTCGAGAACTGCCTCGAGCTCGAGCAGCAGGGCTACAGCCGCGAGCAGATCGCCGAACGCCTCGGTATCACCCGCGACACCCTGCAGCGCGCCCTCTACTGCTACCGGCAGCGGAAGACCGCGGCATGAGCCCCCGCCGCTGGGAAGACCGGGCCGCCTGCCGCGAGATCGGCACGGAGGTCTTCCACCCGACCGGCCGCGGCGCCGACTTCGAGGCGGACATTGCCGCCGCGAAAGCGGTCTGCCACGGCCTGTGCCCCGTCCGCCGGCAGTGCCTGGCTCTCGCCCTCGAGCTCGAGGGCACGGCCGACCGGTACAGCCGCGACGGCATCTGGGGCGGACTCACCGGCCCCGAACGCGCCGCACTCCGCCCCGCCGCCTAGCCACCCGCACCAGCCAGCCAGCCAGCCAGAGAGAAGACCATCGTGGCCCGCATCCGATCCATCAAGCCGGAGTTCTTCACCTCCTTGACGATCGCCGAGCTGCCGCTGTCCGCGCGCCTCACGTTCATCGGCTTGTGGACCTACGTCGACGACAACGGCGTCGGGCCGGCAGACGCTCGCCTCATCCGGGCCGCGATCTGGCCCCTCGAAGAGACTCCGGACATCCTCCAGAGGACTCGCGAGGATCTCCAGAGGCTTCACGCGGCCCGCCTCATCGCCCTCTACGAGGACTCCGGAAGGCCTCTCGTGGCCGTCGCGAACTGGTCCGAGCACCAGAAGGTCAGTCACCCCCGCAAGAACCGCTTCCCGCGCCCCGAAGAAGTCCGTGACCTGCAGAAAGGCTCAACTCCGGAGGGACTCCAGAGTCCTCCGGAGGATTACCAGAGCCCTCCGGAGACCTTCCGCCCTGAGCAGGGATCAGGGAGCAGGGATCAGGGAGCAGGGAAAGGAACCCCCTCACCGCCTCCGGCGGCGAGCGCATCCGACCCCGGCCTCGCCTTCGACGCCTTCTGGTCCGCCTACCCGCGCAAGGCCGGCAAGAGCGAAGCCGCCAAGGCCTACAACAAGGCGATCAAGGCCGGTGCCCACCCCGACCGGATCCTCGCTGCCCTCAAAGCGCACGCCGACTACTACCGGGCCGCGCAAACCGAGCAGCAGTTCATCCCTCACGCGTCGACCTGGCTGAACCAGGCCCGCTACGAGGAAGACCCCCCGCCCCCGCCGCGGGCCCACTCCGGCGGCACACCGACCACACCCCGATTCATGAACGACGAGGAGAAGCAGCGTGGACTCCAGTTCTGACCTTCCGGACCCGCAGGAATCCGTCCGCCGCGAACGCCGCGAGGACACCGTCGCCGCCTTCCTCAAGCAGACGCCGGCCATCTACCAGCACGACATCGACGCCCACCCCCGGGCAGTCGCCTGGGCCGACCAGGGCCCCGACGCCCCCCGCAGCCTGTTCCTCACCGGCGCCATCGGCGTTGGCAAGACCCATCACGCCTGGCAGATGATGCGCCGCTGGATCGACGTCCGCATGACCCGTACCGGCCGGACGCCGTCGATCGAGACGTGGCGATCCACCAGCCTCTTCGACGCCCTGCGTTCGGACGGCCGCGACTACGACCCTCGCGCACTCACCGCCCAGCTACAGCGGGCCGACCTGCTCTACATCGACGACCTGGCTGCGGCCCGCGTCTCCCCGACGGGTTGGACCCAGGAACGGCTGTACGAAATCTTCGACGAGCGGTACATCAACCGCCGCCCCGTCCTGATCACCTGCGACGTGCTCCCCAGCCAGACCGAGCACATCGTCGGCGAACGCGTCCAGTCCCGCCTCCGCGAGATGTTCCGCGACGGCGTCCTCCTCCTCGAGGGCAAGGACCGACGCGCGGGGGGCACCCAGTGACCGCCGACCTGTGGGACGAACCGATCGAGCAGGGTGCCGGCGGGCCGGAACGGCCGCGGGACCTGGACGCCGAACACATCGTCGTAGCGAACGTCATGCGGCAGCCCGAACTCATCGACGACCTGGCCGCAGACTTCGACCCCGCCGACATCACCGACGACCGCCTGCGCTGGGTCTGGCACGCCGTCGACGAGATCCGGCAGACCCTTACCGGCAGCGAGATCCGCTACGAGGCCGTCAACACCCAGCTGCAGAACTGGCGGGCATCCGGCTACCTGCCGATCGTTCCCCTCACCCGCGATCAGCTCGTCGACCTATACGGCCGCGCACAGCCCGGCTCAACCGCCTGGTACGCCGCCAGCATCACCAAGAAGGCCGCGGCCGCCCGACTCGTCGCGCACGGCTACGACGCCATCAGTCGCGGCCGGTCCGCAGCCTTCGACCCCGACGCCGATGTTGCCGCATCCCAGAACCAGCTCGACGGCGTCCTCGGCGCGGTCGACCAGGCCAACATGGCCCTCGCAGGCGACCTGCTCGCCGGAAGCCTCGAGCGGTCCGTCACCAAACCCACCACCGAAAGCCGCATCCCGACCGGATTCATCGACCTCGACCTGCTGCTGGCCGGTGGCTGGGCGCCTGGACAGATGATCGTCGTCGGCGCCCGACCTGCCATGGGCAAGACGACGTTCGCCCTCAACCTGGCCCGGGCCGCCGCGGTCAAGAACGGCATCCCGACGCTCTTCCAGTCGCTCGAGATGAGCAAGGAAGACCTCATCGACTCGATGATGTGCGCCGAGGCCCAGGTCGCCCTTCACCACTTCAAGCAAGCCACGATCGACCCGGCCGGACTCGCCCGCCTCCCCAAGGCCGCCGCCCTCATCCAGCCCGCACCTCTGCGCATCAACGAGACCGGGCACCTGTCCATCCCGCTGCTCCGCGGCCAGGTCCGTCACCTCGTCCGCACCGCCGGTCTCCGGCTCGTGATCATCGACTACCTGCAGCTGATGTACGCACCTAAGGCCGAGAACCGGCAGCAGGCCGTCGCCGACATGTCCCGCCAGCTCAAGCTCATGGCCAAAGAGTTCGGCATCACGATCATCGTCCTCGCCCAGCTCAACCGCGGACCCGAACAGCGCACCGAGAAGCGGCCCATGGTCTCCGACCTGCGCGAGTCCGGCGCCATCGAGCAGGACGCCGACATCGTGATCCTGCTCCACCGCGAGGACGCCTACGACCGCGAATCGCCGCGCGCCGGTGAGGCCGATCTGATCGTCGGGAAGCACCGCGGCGGTCACCCCGGAGACATCACCGTCGCGTTCCAGGGCCACTACGCCCGCTTCGTGGACATGGCCCAGGAGGCGTCGTGACCGAGCTGACGCCCGAGGACATCGTGGCCGCTCGGGAAGAGGGCGACCTCGTTGCCACCCTCCTTGCCGCAGCCCGCATCCACCCCAAAGCACCCCGCCAACGGACCGCGGAACCCGCGCCGGACAACGTCCACATCGCCCACCCCGGCGCCTGGCCGACCGGCGCCAGTCGCCCCGCCCCGGTCCCGCCGACGTCCGGACCGCAGATCGAAGCGGCCCTCACCGACTACCGCCGGTGGATCGTCGCTGACCGGCCCAACGCCCCCACCCGATGCCCCTGCCAGGGCTGCACACCCGGAGGGATCACGTGAAGGACAACTGCCCGAACTGCCTCGAGCGGGACATAGAGCCGGCCGTCACCCGGCGCCGCGGTCAGACCACCCGCGACGGCTACCAGTGCCCCCGCTGTCAGCAGCAGTGGATCACCGAGCGGATCGACTCCGCCTATCCCGACACCCGAAAGGCCGCCGCATGACCACCAAGCTGATCCGCGACCGGATCCCCGAGATCGCCGCAGCCCGCGGCCAGCAGCTCGACATCCGCGTCGCCGGTAGCGCCGAAGCCGCCGAGCTCCTCGTCGACAAGCTCGAGGAAGAAGCCCTCGAAGTGGCCGCTGCCGACGACCGCGACAACCTCCTCGACGAACTCGCCGACGTCCTCGAGGTGCTGCACGCCCTCACCCGGATCTGCGGCTGGAGCATCGACGACCTCGAGCAGGCCCGACGCCGCAAGCACACCGAGCGCGGCGGATTCGACCGGCGGCTCGTGCTCACCGCTGAGGAGTCCGAGTGACCGTCAACCTCAGCCTCTGCTCGGGTGCCGGCACGCTCGACTTGGCCGTCGAGCACATCACCGGCGGCAAGACCCTCGTCTACGCCGAGAGCGACCCCCACGCCTCCCGCGTCATGGCCACCCGCTTCCCCTGGGCCACCAACATCGGCGACATCACCACCGCCGACTGGACGGGCATCGCCCAGCAGCACCCCGTCGACACCATCACCGCCGGCTTCCCCTGCAAGGACATCTCGAACGCCGGCCCCCGCGTCGGTATCCGCGGCCGCCGATCCGGCATCTGGAGGAACGTTGCTGAAGCTGTTCGCATCATTCGACCGCGCATCGTCTTCCTGGAAAACGTGGAAGCGATCCGCTCGCGGGGGCTTCACGTCGTCGTCGAGGACCTGGCCGCGATCGGGTATGGCCTCTGGTGGACAGGCCTACCGGCTAGTGCCGTCGGCGCGGCAAGCATCCGCTGGCGGTGGTTCGGCATCGCCCGCCCCGACGGAACCGACCCCGACGTAGCCGGCTGGCGACAGCACTGGACGACCCTGCCGGCCGCGCGCGTCTTCAACGACGAACTCGCCACCCTCCCACTCGTCGCATCCCGGGACTGGAAGTCGGCCGCCTCGAACAAGCTCGACGACAACTCGCGGCCGCTCAACGAGTACGTGGCTAACCGCCTGGCCGCGCCCGGCGTCAGCTGGGTCACCGACCACGGCGTCGACCACACCCCGGCCATCCGCCGCTGGGAAACCGTCCTGGGTCGGCCCGCTCCCACCCCGTGGGTTCGGGGACCGCGCGGCGGCCGGCAGCTGTCGCCCCGGTTCGCCGAGTGGATGCAGGGCAACGACGACGGCTGGATCACCGACGTCGACATCCCCTGGACCAAGCAGATCGAGATCGCCGGCAATCAAGCCATAACGCGGCAGGCCATCGAGGGGTACCGGCGGCTCCTGTGCGCCGACCTCGACGCAATGGCCGCCGCCTGACAGCAGTACGCCACCCCCGAGCGGAAGTCGGGGGTGGCGCCCGGACAGCCTCTCACGAACGGAGAACCCGATGGCCACCTCGGCCCAGTACATCCGCCGCTACTACGGTGTCGCCGTCCGCCGCGGCATGCAGATCCTCGTCGAAGGCAAACCCGCCGTGATCGTCGGCTACCGCGGCCAGTACCTCCGCGTCCGCACCGCCGAGTACAAGCACCCGATCACCGTCCACGCCACCTACCACGTCGTGTACCCGGAGGTCCCCGCCCCGGCCGTACCCCGCGGCTGGTGCGTGTGGTGCACCGAAGACCACGCCCTCAACGCCGACGGCACCGTCCGCGCCCACCAGTTCCCGCACGGCGTGCACGATGAGGCCGTCCCCTGCCAGGGGGCCGGCAAGCCGCCCACCCACCGCGTCAGCCACCGCACGCACAACCCCTGCGGCATGGACGGGTGCAGGCACTGCGCGGCGGTTCAGAGCGGCAGCGAGTCGTGACCGCGCCCGCCCGTCCGCTGCCCTCAGACGCTGGCCGCGTGCTGGACCTGCTGACCCTGCTGGCCGAGGGCCGCACGCTCCAACAGATCGCCCACGACTGGGACCTCGAGCCGGGCACGGTCCGGATCTACGCCGCCCGCCTCCGGCGCTACCTCGGCGCTGACACCAACCCGCAAGCCGTGTACCTCGCCTGTCGGGCCGGGATCCTCGACGGCCGGCCCCAACGCCACGGCGACCACGCTGGCTACGAGGCCCACCGCAAGCGGGGCGAGACCCCCTGCGACGACTGCCGGGCCGGCGAGAAGGCCCACCGCGCCCGGTACGCCACACCGCGGAAGCGCCAGACGGCCCCTGAGAGGCCGTAAGGCGGCGCAAGGCCCGCGAACACCAACCCCGGACCTCCGGAGCCGCATGCGGGCGCACAGCGGCCCGCACGGGGCCAACACGGCCCACACCGCCGACCCCGACTGACAGAAGGACCCGTGGCCACCTACACCAGCCGAACCGTCGTCAGCACCCGCCACGAATGGATCGTCCCCGCCGCCCAGCCCGGGGGTGCCGCCTGGGAGGAGATCGAAAAGGCCGTGCTCGCCGCATGGACCGCCTACCGCGAGGAGTACGGCATCTCCAGCGCAGCCATCCCCGGCGACTTCGCCCGCTTCACCGTCACCGATGACGCGATCTTCATCAGCTTCACCACCGAACAGCCCGCCTGACCGCGCCCACGGTCGCCCCGCACCCACCGCGGGACGACCACCAACCACCCGAAGGAGAACCCGTGCCCGAGCTCACCGAACCGCAGCGCGCCGCCCGCAGGAAGCGGGCCCGAGACGTCATCGAGACCGCCCTGGCCGACACCCTGACCTGCTGGGACGGTGCCACCCCACCCACCCCCGCCGACCTCGCCGACGCCGCCCTCGACGGCATGGGCGACCTCGCCGCCGAGATCCTCACCGACGGCACGATGATGCGCTCCCTCGAGATCCGCGACGGCGTCGCCACCCTGTCCCTCGAGCCGGCCACCGAGATCCTCAAGGTGTTCGTCGCCAGCATGCGCGGCGTCCTCGACGGCTACGGCGCCGAGAACTACGTCGAGACCGAGATGACCGCGCCCAGCATCTCCCTGGACCTGCGGGACGGGGCCAACCCGGTCGATGCCTACACCGTCACCATCCAGCGCCGGACCCGGCCGACACCGCATGAGTTCCGGCGCCGTGCCGAGCAGCAGCTCGCCGACGTGCTCCGCATCGTCGCCAGCTGGTACGAGGACGTCAACGACGGCCACGGCCTCGACGCGAGCGACCTCGTCAACGAACTGGACCGCGCCGGCTACCCGCTGCCCGACGACAAGGCCGACCAGTGACCGCCGTCCCGTACCGGATCCTCGTCACCGGCAGCCGCACCTGGGACGACACCGACACCATTTGCGATGCCCTCGATACCGCCGTCAGCGAGGTACCACCGCACACCCGCGACCTGTGGCTCGTCGTCGGCGACTGCCCCACCGGCGCCGACCGCATCGCCTACCAGTGGGCCACGACCGCCATGGTCCCGATCGACGCCCACATCGCAGACTGGACCACCCACGGCAAGGCGGCTGGCCCGATCCGCAACGCGGC
Source organism: Streptomyces sp. NPDC046866 (assembly GCF_040704625.1). Classification (NCBI taxonomy): domain Bacteria; kingdom Bacillati; phylum Actinomycetota; class Actinomycetes; order Kitasatosporales; family Streptomycetaceae; genus Streptomyces; species Streptomyces sp. NPDC046866. Next base: position 202,534 of record NZ_JBEYXN010000009.1, on the reverse strand, counting down.
CATGGTCCGATCTGGCGCCGACGTCGTACTGGCCTTCATCAAGGACGGCAGCCGCGGGGCCAGCCACACCGTCGCCCTCGCCCGACGCGCCGGCATCCCCGTCCGGCTGTGGACCCGGCCATGACCACCCAGCTGGCCCTGTGGGGGCCGGAGCCGTGCCACGACAGCACGGCCCCGGCCCCCACCAGCCGACGGTCCCCCAGGACAACCGGCGCCGACCGCCTCCGGGAGCTCCGCGAACGCCGCATCGAACCGGAGGCCGGCCGGGCCGCCGGCAGCTGGCGGCGATGGACACCCGGCGGCGACGACATCCGCATCACCACCCTCACCCCACCTGCGAGGTACCTCTAATGACAGCCCGAGTCACTCTGACCTGCCGCTGCGGCCACTCTGTCGGCCACAACTGCCCCGTCGACTGGAGTGAGCACAAGCACCCCCAGGCGCTCGCTTCCGGCGGACTCGCCCCCAGCGCCGAGGAGTACGAGCAGATGCGGCAGCGGGCCGAGAGGGCCGAGCTCCGGGCCGCCGTCCTCGTCGAACGCATCGACGACGCGCGCGCCTGGGCCCGCACCAACCTCGAGCCCGAGCGGCAGCACCAGCTGCTCGCCATCCTCGGCGGACGGGAGGCCCGACCGTGACCAAGCACCTCATCGCCCGCACGACCGCAGTAGCCGTATCCGCCATCGCCGCCGCAGGCATATCGGCCGGCGCCTACTACGACGAAGCCGGCGGCTGGCCTGCTGTAGCCGCCCTCTGGATGGGCCTGGCCATCCTCGTCGCCATCTCCGTCGCCCTCGCCTGGGCTTTCTCCAACTGGAACGCCCACTAGCCCACCCCGCGCCGCCGCAAGGAGCACCACGTGAACACGCACTGCACCGCCTGCCCGCGCGAACTCACCCACGACGAGACCGGCCGCACCATCTGCCGGACCTGCGAGGACCGCACCAGCCGGCAGCTCGCCGCCATAGCCGGTCCGGACGGCCTGTACGCCGCCCTCGAGCACCACCTGATCCCCGCCCGACGGCCCGCCGTCGGCACCATCGGCCGCAGCGCCGCCGGATCCAGCGCACCCTGCAGCCTCGACACCCTCGACCTCATGGCCCAGGCCGGGCCTGTGCTCGGAACGCTCGAAGCCTGGGTGCAGGACTGGGAGGGGTACGGGCGGGCCGAAGTGCGGGCCGGCGGGACACTCCAGCAGCGTGTCGATGCCGCGGTCGGCACGCTCAGGTTCAACCTCGGGTGGGCCTGCTCCGAGCACCCGGCAGCCGACGAGTTCGTTCGGGAGCTCGGCGACGTCTGGCGGCGGCTTACCCGGCTCACCACCGGCGAGCGGGCACCCCGCCGGATACCCGTCCTGTGCAGCACCCCCGACTGCGGCGGCGTGCTCACCCCCACCATCGAAACCGCCGGCGAGACCTGCCCCGACTGCCAGCACGAGTACGGGCGGACCGAGGTGCTCCGGCTCCAGCCCGGGGCCAGGACCGCGGCATGACCGACTCAGCCGCCAGCAGCATCCCGGTGCTCACCGCATCCGACGGACAGCCCTACATCGGATGCGATGCCGCCGTCGCACTCCTCCGCGCCATCGCCGACGCCTGCCGGGAGAACGCCGACGACCCCGAGATGGGGCTGCGCGAGATTGCCGCGGCCATCGACATGGAGGCCGACGCACTCGACGTTCGCGCCATCGCACACACGGCATGACAAAGGCCCCGCTCGGCTGAGCGGGGCCTCATTGCGTCCTCTCAGGCGTCTGCCAGGGCCTCGTCGAGGTACACCTGTACCGGCTCGAACAGGCCGTAGGGCACGTACTCCGGCAGGTCGCGGTGCCGGACCCAGGCCACCTCGGCAATCTCCTCCTCGTCGCCAACGATGGCGTAGCCGCTCAGGACGTCGCACGCCGTGTATGACATCAGCCGGCCAGTCTTCGGGTGAACCCGCTCACCCAACAGCTTCACCGCCTCGACCGTCAGGCCAGTCTCCTCGAGCGCCTCCCGGACGGCGGCCTGCTCTGCGGTCTCGCCGTCTTCGATGGCGCCAGCAGGGAACTGCCACATCAGCTCCCCCTCGGCGACGCGGCGGCGCACCATGAGGACGAGCCCGCCGTCGGCGATGATCGCGGCGGAGATGCCGGGCTGCTCAGTCGTGTCGGTCATGCGGCTACTCCTAGCGCGTCGAGGACCGGCCGGTAGATCCGGTCGGCAGGGATGAAGCGAGTCAGGGCGGCGATCGGAACGAACGTTGCCTCGGCGTTCTCGGCTGGGTCGAGGTTGGCCGGCTCGCCCATCAGGTGCTCACACAGGACGTAGTGGGCCTGAACGCCGGTCGAGGGGTGAACACGGGAGCCGAGGGGCTCCCGCACTGTGCAGTGCACACCGGTCTCCGCCCGCGTCTCCGCTACCGCCACCGCGGCCGTGTCCGCCCCCGGCTTGACCACGCCGGCGGGGAACTGCCAGTGGAGGTCACCACCGTCGCGGCGCTGCACGAGCAACACCTCGGCGCCGCGGAGCACCACAGCGATCGCCACACGCAGCGCCGCGGCCTGCGGCTCCCGCGGTGGATTGAGCAGGAGCTTGAACCGTTCGCGTACAGGGATGTCGGCCTCCGCGTAGGCAGTGTCGAGGATCCGCTGCATCTGCGAGCTCGGTTCGTCGTCGGGCGTGGCGTGCCACTTGGCGACGGTGCGAGGAGCGATCTTCAGATGGGCAGCGAAGGATTCGTTCGTCATGCGCAGGGCCCGCTGAAACGCTCCGGCGGAACGGCCGGTCCACACGACGACGACGTCCACTATCGGGTCCTCACGGTCCAGGCGGCGGCGTATTGCACGGGGCGTGCAGGCAACATGCGCTGACCGCGCAGACCGCCTTGAAAGATGAACGACTCGTGCATCGGCAGGACATGGCTCGCTAAGACAGGCGCGCCTTGACTTGAGGGCATGGCGAAACGACCTCCCGGCTACGAGTCGGTGGCTTCCAGCTCGGGCTCGGGTGCCGCGGCCCGCTCGGCGTCGACGCGGTCTGCGATCCTCCGAGCCCACTCCCGGCTGTATGGGGAGTGCTCCTCAATGGATGTGAGCGGTACACCGGCAGCCCGAGCATCCGCGATCAGCTCGTCCAGCTTTCTGCGGGTCGCCTCATGGGCGGCCGTGGCGCGGTCGAGCTTGCGCAGCCACGGCTGCCTGTCGCGTTCGTCGAGTCTCGTGGGCGTACCTGTCATGCCTCGAATCGTCTCACGTGGCCCTGCCAAGTGAATAGGCACCGCCCCGCAGATTCGTAGTGCCAAGTTTGTTGCACACCGGCCCGGCATGTGTCTTACTGGAACTGCCAAGAAAGTTGGCAGCAGAAAACCGAGTACTCCCACTTCAAGGGGACAGTTGTGTCTACACCCACGAACGAACTCGGAACCGCCCAGCCCGCCCCGCCCCGTCTGCGTATCGCCGCGGGGTACAAGCGCCCGCTCGTGATGCAGGCGGTGGCCACCTTCGAGGCCGGCGCCCGTCGGGTCGCCGAGTTCCGCGGCCTCGCGGCCAGCGACATGCGCGACTCGCAGCTCGAGGCCTGCAGCCGGGCCCGGATCGACATGGCCGACGCCCGCACCACGCTCGGCCGCGAGGGCCTGCTGCACCTCGTCGACCGGACGGTTCCCGTTTCGACGATCTCCCGGGAGGCGCTGCGCCTGCGCACGCTGATGCGGTCCGCCGACTACAACCCGGACCAGGCGCACCACGTGGCTGCGCTCGAGACGGTCGCGGGGATCACCCCCGGCCTGCTGGCGGACGTCATCACCGGGCGGGCTCTGATCGAGCGGCTCCCGCTGCAGCGCCTGGCCTCCGTGCTCGGCGTCAAGGCGGTGGCGTGATGAGCGACCAGCAGCAGCACAGCATCGTCGACCAGCCCGCGACCCCGCAGCAGTGCGCCGCCGACTACCGGCCGCCCGCCCAGGCCGCCCAGGCCGCCGGCGACGCCCGCAATCAGCTCGGCCAGCTCGGCACCGGCCAGCAGCACACCCACCGCAGCTGAACCCCACCCCATACGCCTGACCAGCGAAGGAGCACCCATGTTCGGCAGGAAGAGCAGGACCGCAGCCTCTGCGACCCCGTCCCACCCGGACGACAACCTCCGCCTCAAGTCCACCGGCGAGCGCGTGACCATCCTCGGCCGCACGCCCGACGGGGCATTCAAGGTCGCCCTCGTAGACAAGCCGTATCCCTGCGAGGACATCGTCAGCGCCGACGACATCCGCCCCGCCTGAACCGACACTTCAACACCTTCACCCCACCTGACCAGCGAAGGAGCACCGACATGTCCGTCTTCAACCGCACCCGCCGCCCCGCGCCGCCGTCGATCTGGCCGCTGGACTTCGACGAGATGGCCCAGGGGCTCCGCGCCCTCGCCGACGGCCTGGACGCCGGCGACGACGAGGCCATCGCCCTCGTCGACAACGCCGACCTGCACCCCGCGACCATCGCCGCCTACCTCAACCGCCGCTCCGCCTGACCACCGGAAGGACCACCCGCCATGAACGCGACCATCACCAGCCTCGCGGCCCGCCGCCGCACCCAGACCATCGAGGACGCGATCACCTCGCTCCACGCGTCGGTCATCTCCGACTATCTGACCGCCTACCTCGCTGGCTCGGCGAGCAGCATGACCGAGATCCGCGACGAGGCGGCCCACATCGACAACCAGTACCCCGGCTTCCCGTCCCTCGTCAGCCAGCTCGACGCCCTCCACTCGGCCGCCTGATGGGCAGCGTGTGGCGGGACGCCCGCAGCATCGCCGACCTCGGACACGCCATGGCGTTATGGATGGAGGGCCGCGGCCCCGACTGGCCCGGCTATCACGGCCCGTTCGGCCAGGAGGAGGAGAACGGGGCCCGCCACCTCATCCCCACCCTGGCCGCCGCCAACAGGGCCGGGTTCGTCACCACCGGCAGCCAGCCGGCCTCTGACGGCTACTGGGGCGGGGCGCGCTGGCGGCAGCGGGCCCACGTCGACGGAGTCGTACATGACCGCAGCCCGCTCCTCGGCCGACTGACTGCCCTCGAACGGCAGGGCTTCCAGGTCTACCGCGGCTGGCCCAAGGAGGGTGTGGTCATCACCGACCGGGACGGCGAGCCTCAGACCGGATTCGGAGGCTTCCGCCTTGGTCGCGACCATGCCGCCCGCGAGTGGCACGGCATTGGCCGGCACGCCCTTCGCGAGCTCAAGGACCACGGGGTCCGGCTCAACATCGTCGACATGACCTGGGGCCGTGACGACCGGCTCTGGCCCGCCCTCGCCAACGCCATCCGCTGACCGGTTGCCCGATCCGCCCGACCCGTGCGGGCGGTGAGGGGAGCCGGAGCAGTTCCGGCCCAGGGGGGAAGCCACATGTTCGGCAAGAAGACCGCAGCCAAGCTGGACACCGCCGCACGCGCCCTGCACCAGGCGGGCAAGAAGGTTGCCGGAGAGAAGGGCGGCCGAGCCGGGGACGCCATCGCCACCGCCGTACTCGGACCGCTCCGCGACCGATGCGCCTGCTGCGACAAGGACGTCTGCTCGCACGCCTGACAGCTGTCCGATCCGCAGGTCTCGTACCTGCGGTGAGGGGAGCTGGGACAGTCCCGGCCCAGGGAGGAATTGATGGGCCTGTTCAGCAGGAATGAGACCGGCCAGCCCTGCCAGGCGTGCGGCCGGCCGACAACCCCCGAAGACCCCGCCGTCCGTCTCAAGAATGGCGGTACCCGGATCCACAGCAGCCACGTGACCGACCCGGCGTCCGGCCTCTACCGCGAACCGATCAAGCGCTGACCTGTAGCCCTCGCCGCCCGTCTCGCACGGGCGGCCTGGAAATCCGTCAGCGGCAACCCGCCACCCGAACCTCACCCAGGAAGGAAGCCCCGTGACCAGCACCATGGATCACGTCAACGGGTCCGAGCGATCCGGGCCATGGCCGTCGCTCGAGCCGGACTTCGACCCGGTCGCCCTGGCCCAGGCCGAAGCCATCCGCACCCGAGCCGAAGCAGAAGCCGAGGCCCGCCGACTGGCCGCCGAAGCCGAAGCCGAAGCCGTCCGCATCAAGGCCGCGGCCGAGGCAGAAAAGCAGGCCCTGGCCAACAAGCGGGCAGCACTCCAGCTGCAGCGGTTCGAGGCCGAGCAGAAGGCCAAGATCGCCGAGGCAGAACGCAAGGCCGCCGCCGAGGCGCGGGAAACGCAGCGGGAGCGGCTGGCAGCCGAGGCCGCGGAACTGGCCGAAGCCGAAGCCGACGAGCAGCGCCAGAAGTCCGCGAGCTCATGGAGGGCCGCGGCCATCGGCTTCGCCGTCGTGTGCGGTGTCGTGGCCCTCCCGGTCCAGATGAGCGCGTTCTACCGCGAGGACGCCCGCTACCTCCTGGCCGCTCCCCTCGTTCTCGAAGGGGCTGCCTGGGTCGTCCTCCGCGGTGCCGCAGCCGCAGTGGATGACCGGCGTCCGCACTGGCACTACCGGCTCATCGCCTGGCTCCTCGCGTTCGTCGCTGCCGGCGTGAACCTGTGGCACGGCCTCACCGCGTTCGACACGGCCACCGCGGTCGGCACCGCTATCGCCTCGCTCGCAGGCCCCGGCATCTGGGACCTCCACGAGCACGGCCGGATCCGTTCCCGCGACGGCAAGCCCACCCTCCGGCAGCGGTGGGCGCAGCAGTGGGCCGAGCGCAAGCAGGCCAAGCAGGAGGCCGCCCTCGCCAAGGAGCGCGCGGCAGCGGCACAGGCGGATGCCGAAGCAGAGGCAGCCAAGGCAGCGCAGCTTGCCGCGGACCGTGAGGCCAACTTCGAGAAGGTGTGGAAGCACGCACTTAAGCTCGCGGCAGCGCTCGGCGAGACCACGGTGACCGAGGCCATCTGGAAGCGCGCACATAACGACATCGAAGGCACCGACCCCGGCGAGTGGGTCGACATCATCCGGGGTCGTAATGCGGCCAAGCGGCGCCTCACCGCAGCACGCTCCGAGGCTCCCGGCGAGAGGCCCGTCAAGGTCAACTCTGCGCAGGTCGCATCGCAAATGCCCCCCACCCGGAGCAAGCGCGTCTACAAGCCCCCGACGCGGGCCGGTGTTCGCCGGAAGAACGACACCCCCAAGTACGTCGCGGCCGCCAACCGGCAGGCCTCCATCGCCGCCCGCAAGTCCACTGAAGCCAAGGCTGACGAGAGGACCATCTGATGACCACCACCGTCCCGCCTCAGGGCGCGTCCGGCGCCCAGGCCAAGCGCAACACGACGAAGAACAGCAGCAACCACTTCGCCGGCTTCGCCCCCAGCTTCGGCCTCAACGTCAACGTTCAGAGCGGCGGCAACTCAGGCGGCGGCCGCCAGCAGCAGTCCGCGACCGCCGCCGGTGAGGGTCGGGGGAAGCAGCAGATTCTGCCGGAGCCCGTGTTCGCGTCGCCTGCCGACATCCGGAACTACTGCAACACGCTGCGCGCCCTCGGCATCGGTCTCTCCTTCGAAGTCGCGATGGGGGCCGAGATCCTCAAGGCGACCTTGGCCACCGTCCCCGACCCGGAGGGTCGGCCGTTCGGATCCAAGCTCCGCGCCCGCCGGGTCGCCCGCAAGCTCAGCAAGGCGGCCGAGGCGCTCAAGGACGCCGCCGTGAATGCCGCCGCCACCTACGGGGCGTTTCAGCAGGAGTACGAGGAAGAGATCAACCGCGTTCGCCACCGCGCGCGCAAGCCTCAGGGCCCGCGCATGGACTGGGCCGCCCAGTAGGAAGGGAGCAGGATCATGGGTAGCGACATCGAGAAGGTCAATCAGGCGGCCGAAGCCCGCCTCAACGGGGAGTCATCGGCCGGCGGCGTCAAGGGCTGGCTGTTCCACCGGGCCAAGCCCTTCCTCCCCCCGTGGGTCGTGGCCGGCGGAGTCGGTGTCGCCTCCGTGCCGGCGGCCCTGGCCTGGCAGGGCGCCCCGTTCGCCGGTATCGGCCTGACCCTCGCCTCGGGCGGGCTGACAGCGGCAGCCTGGTTCGCGGCCAAGCCCACCGGCCGCCAGCGCCGGCTCCACTCCGCCGTCACCGTTGCCGCGGCCGGCTCCTGGTTCACCTGCGCCTCCGTAGCCGGACCCTGGTCCGGCCCCCTCCCCGACCTGTACTTCATGGGCGGCGCCGCCCTTGCCATCTCCTGGAACATCCGGCAGGTGCTGCGCTGGAACCCCGACGCCGTCCCCGCGGCCGACTCCGCCGGACTCCTGGAGAAGGTCGGCCTGGCCAAGGCCCTCATCAAGGGGGCAAAGGTCGAACCCAACCGAGTCACCGTCCCCCTCGAACTCGCCGCCGGCGAGCAGACCAACGACGACGTCACCCGCGCGCTGCCCCTCATCGCCTCCGGACTCGACGTCCCGCCAGCCGCCATCCGCTACCTGCCCGACCCCGACTCGGCGCGCCGCGGAGAGCTCGTCATCGTCCCCATGGACATGCTCGGCGAGGCCGTCCGCTGGGAAGAGACAGGGCCGTCTCTCCCTGGTGGCTCCATCACCGACCCGCTCGTCATCGGCGTCTACGACGACGGCACCCCACTGCAGCTGTGGCTTCCCGGTGACCCGACCGTGGGACGCAACGCCACCCACGTCCTGATCGCCGGCATGACCGGTGCGGGCAAGGGCGACGGCGCACTCAACCTCATGACGGAGATCCTCTCCCGCAAGGACGTGATTTTCTGGCTCAACGACCCCAAGGGCTTCCAAGACTTCCGCCACCTCCTGCCCGGCATGGACTGGGCCACCGACGCCTCCGGCACCGAGACCATGGCCACCGCGGTCCTCCCGGTCATCCAGGCCCGCACCGCCTGGCTGGGCAAGCACGGCTACCGGCAGTGGAACATCCGCGCCTCCGTCAAGCAGGACGATCCGGCGCACACCTGCCGCGCCGACGGCACCGCGTGCGGCTGCCCCGGCATGCCCTTCCTGGTCACCTGGTTCGAAGAAGCCGGCGTCAGCCTGTCAGTCCTCGGCGACGACGCCTTCAACAACGTCGCCAACCTGGCCCGCTCCGGAGGCGTCGCCTTCATCGTCTCCTTGCAGCGACCCAGCCACGACCAGATCAGCACCACCACCCGCGACGCCCTCGGCAGCCGCCTGTGCTTCGGCGTCCCCAACGCCACCGCCGCCGGCTTCATGCTCCCCGACAACGTCCTCGACGCAGGCGCCGCACCCGAACGCTGGTCCAACCGCCGCCCCGGCTACTGCTACCTCGTCACCCCCGGCGTCGACGAAGCCCGCTACTCCAGCCCCGGCCGGACCCGCTGGTTCACGCCCACCGCCAACACCCTCATGGAGACCGTCGCAGCGTGGGCGGCCCGCAAGGGAGCCAAGCCCGACCCCATCACCGCCGACGCCGCCGCGAAGGCAGTCGGCCGCGCCTACACCGAACGTGACCAGCACACCCCCAACCAGCCTGCAGTGGAGGAAGACGACGTGACCGGCGAGCCCCTCGTAGACGAGGAGGACACCCACATCGACCCCGAACGGGATCTCGACGACTCGGAAACCGGCGACGACACTCCGATCTTCGGGGCTACCCCCGGCCGCCAGCCCGGCCCGAAGGAGGCCCGGCAGCTCTTTGCCCAGGCCATTACCGAGTTCGAATCGGCCGGACAGATGGTGGTGGGGCCGAAGGACTTCATGGACTGGGCTGGGCGGCACCAGCTCTCCCGCGCCTGGGTGTCCGGGCGCCTCAAGGAGGCCGCTCTCGAAGGCCGCCTCGAGCACACATCGAAGGCCGGCCGGTGGCGGATTGTGCCCCAGCTGGTTGACGCCTGACAGTCCGCGCGCGCCTGACAGTCAGGGCGTGACACGCGACTGGCCTAAGGGTTTGCCTGTCACGCCCTGACACCTGACACCTGACACCCGACGCCCAAACAGTCTCAGACCTGGACAAACGGGGCGCTCCATGGTCCTGCGTCCTACGGCTTGGTGTCAGGAGACCGTCAAGTACCGTCACGCCCCCCAAGGAGCCCATCATGAACGCCCCCCAACCCCTCGATCACGACCACGCCGCCCAGCTCATCGCCGCCGTCGAAGAAGCCCTGACACCCCCCACGTCATACCGTGACACCAGCCTCCTGCCCGCCGTCGGCGACACCCCGCCCATCCCGCAGCCAGGCCGGCCGCCCATGAGCCAGAAGGCAACGGATGCCAGCGTCCTCATGCTTACCGCCGGCCTCGCCACCGTCCCGCCCGGCCTCATCGCCATCGGCGTCCTCATCGCCTCGGACTACGCCGACCCGACCGTCATCGGCATGTTCTGCGCCGCGCCGGCGGTCATCGCTCTGCCCATCCTCGCGGTCGCCCGGCTGCTCCGCGGCGCGCAGGGCATCGGCGGCGAGCACCACCACCACTACAACGGGCCCGTCAGCCAGCAACACCACACTGTCAGCACGCAGACCCGCGGCCTGGTCGCCAAGACGATCAACAAGTCTTGAGGAGTGCCAGATGTACTCTCTCGACGCTTACACGCCCGAGCGCCAGGTGCAGCAGCAGACCATGCCGCTCCCGCTGATTCAGCGCGGGCTCGCCTACCACGAGGCCGGGCATACGGTGCTCGGCATGCTTGCCGGCTTCACCTGCGAGCACACCCGGATCTACACCGTCACCCAGAACGGGCTTACAGGCTGGACTGGCACAACCACCTGGGCTCGGTCCTTCGCTACCTACCTGGATGTCGCCGTGGTCTGTGGAGCCTCCGGCCAGGCGGCCGACCTTCACCAGCTCGCGGAGTCCGGGCGCCTCACCCCGGAAACGGCCCGTCTTGTCGCCGCCGACCACGACAAGCAGATGGCGCTCAACATCCTCGCCGCCGAAGGGGTCCCCGTCAGCGAGACCGACCCTACCCCCGACGGCGGCCTGGCCTGGGACCAGGTCATGGCTACCGCCCAGCAGCGCGTCGAACGTGAGTGGGACCGCATCACCGCCGTAGCCGAAGCGCTCCTCACCGCACCCAATTTCACCCTCAGTGGGGCAGCTGCGGCGCGCATAGCCAACATCTGACCTACCCCTCGCGGCCCTGGCCTTCACCGGTCGGGGCCGCCGGCATGTGCACGGCGCGCGCGATCCACCGGTCCCCGGCCAGCAGCACCGGCGGCTGCGTCACCACCAGCCGGACGCCCAGGCCGGCGAGCAGGGCCAGGCCTTCCGCGCACTCGCGCTCCGTATCGCCCATCACGCCAAAACGGACCCCCATAGCGGCATTGTGCCGGGGCCGTGGCGCCCAGGGAGACAGAACCGCTGTCAGCACCTCAGAGGAGAATGAACGCGTGGCTCGATTCATCGGACAGTCGCCCGGATGGGCTCACGAGAACATCGGTGATCGGATACCTCACTCCGACAAGGTCGACCGCAAGGATCCCGCGCGCGCCGACATCCTCATCCTGCTGCACCGCATGGAACTCGCCGGCGTAGAGATTGACGATCGGGCGGTCGAGATCGCCATCAAGCTGACCCGGTTCCGCCTGGAGCAGGCCGCCCCACCACCACCCGAGCCGGTCGTCACACCAGAGACGGATCCCGTCGGCCGCAAACGCTGGGTCTACTACGTGCGTTGCGGGCATCTCATCAAGATCGGCACCACGATCAACCTGGCCAGTCGCTTCATCTCAATCCGGCCGAACGAAGTCCTGGCCTTGGAGCCCGGCGGCCAAGAGCTGGAGACGGCCCGGCATCGCGAGTTCCGAGCGCTCCGCGCCAGCGGAGAGTACTTCCACCCCGGGCCGGCACTGCAAGAGCACATACTCGCCCTCCGCGCGGAGCATGGGCCGCCAAACTGGGCCGGATCACTCGTGCCTGATGGCCGGAACTACTTCCCTGCTGGCAAAGATTGACTGCTGAACTGCGCGAACGTAACGTAGCTCTCACTGGACACGTGTGACTTTGAGGCCCGCCCACTCGGCGGGCCTCAGTCATTCCCGCGGAGGTGACCGTGCCCGCCGACATTGCCCTCGTCGATGAAGAGGCCGCCGCCTACTACGCAGGGCGGCCCGGAGTCACCATCCGCAGGTGGGCGCACGAGGGCCGCATCAAGCGCTACGGACGCGGCCGCGGCAAAGTTCGGTACAACGTCTTCGAACTCTTGCCGGCCTCTCGGGACGAGTTCACCAGCGCACTCATTGCGCCGGGGCCGCCGCCGCCCCTTCCCCTGGCAGCCTGACCGACGAGGAGGCGCCCGTGTCTTCCCGCCTTCGCGCCTCGACCGTCCTGCTCGCCGTCCTGGCCGTCGCCGGATGCTCTCCCGTCGCAGCAAGCCCTGGGGGTAGTCCGGCGCCAGCCGCCCCGCCAGTCCTGCGGATCATGCCGCTCGGTGACTCCATCACCCAGGGCGCAGGCAGCACGACCGGCGCCGGCTACCGGCAGGCGCTGTGGGAGCACCTGGCGGGAGTCGACTACGTCGGCAGCCAAGCCAGCGGGGCGGCCACTGACCCCGACCACGAGGGCCACGGCGGTTACACGATCAATCAGGTGCGCGTCGGCCTGGACGGATGGCTGGCTGCTGCCCGGCCCGACGTCATCCTCCTCCACCTCGGGATCAACGACCTCGCCGCGGGAACGCAAGCCGGCGCCGCAGAGCGGCTGATCGCGCTCATCGACCGCATCCACGAAGACCTGCCCACCGCCAAAGTGCTCGTCCTGGGACTCATCCCCACCACGGGCGGCCTGCAGACCGAAGTGGCCAAGGTCAACGCGGTGGTCAACGCCAGCCAGGCTCGTCACAACTACCGGTACGTCGCGCCGCCCGCCCTCGGGCCCAGCGAAATGGCCGACCGGCTCCACCCCAACGACGCTGGCTACCAGCGGATCGCAGACGCGATATACGCCGAGCTCAACCGAATGGAACTCGCACGACAGAGGGTGGGCAACCAGCCGTAGAGGAGGTGCCGTCGTGCCGTTCCCAGCGGGAGCCAAGACGATCACCGTGACCGGCACGTTCCCCTCCCCGGTCGGGGGCGGAGCCCGCGGCGGCCGGGTCGTCTTCACCCCCACCGCGGTCCTAGTTGACTCCACCCAGCACGCCATCTACAGCGGCGGCGGCACGGCCACCATCACCGGCGGCACGATGAGCATCGTTCTGCTGTGCACCGACGACACCGACGTCCAGCCGACAGGCTGGCGGTGGCGCGTCGACGAGCAGCCGACGAGCGGGCAGCGGCGCACGTATTACATCGACCTGCCGTCCACGCTGGGCACGACCGTCGACCTGGACGTCCTCGCCCCTGTCTCGGCCCCCGACGGTTCAGGGCACAGCCTGCCCCCGACAGGCCCCGCGGGCGGTGCACTGACCGGCTCATACCCCAACCTCCAGCTGTCCGCGGCGACCATCGCAACCTTCGACCCTGCAGGCGCCGCCACGGCCGCTCAGGCTGCTGCCGCGGCCGACGCTACGGCCAAGGTTGCCGCGCACGAGGCCGACACCACAGCCGTCCACGGCATCTCCAACACGGCCGCCCTGGAGACCCAAGCGGGCGCGCAGAGCAAGGCCGATGCGGCCCAGGCCGCCGCCATCGCCGATGCCTCCACGAAGTACCTGGCCAAGACGCAGAACCTCGCGGACCTCGCCTCGGCCTCTACGGCCCGCACGAACCTCGGCCTCGGGAACTCGGCAACCCGGAACGTCGGCACGGCCGCCGGGACCGTTGCCGCCGGCGACGACCCGCGGTTCTCCTCCGCCCAGCCCTGGGTTTTCGACGTCACCACATACGGCGCCCTCGGCAACGGCAAGATTGTCTCCGATGCGGCCATGACGTCCGGTAGCGCGACCCTCACCAGCGCGACCGCGGGATTCACGTCCGGAGACGTCGGCAAGAACGTGATGGTCCTGAACGCGGGCGCCTCGGGCGAGACCCTCGTTGGCACCATCTCCGGGCACATCAGCGGCACACAGGTCACGCTGTCGGCGAGCGCGGGCAGCACCGTCTCCGGCGTGCCCGCTCTGTGGGCCAGCGACGACACCGCGGCCATCCAGGCCGCGATCGACGCGGCAGTCACCTACGCGCAGGCTCACGCCGGTGCAGCGACCGTCCTTATCCCGCCGGCCGCCGCGTCCTTCTACGGGATCGCGGGCCCGCTCAGGACCGGCGGCAGCACGCTCGGCAACGCGCAGCTGACTCTGCCCGTCGTGGCCGCCACCGGCCGCAAGCTCACCCTGACCATCCAGGGCGCCCACACCGGTGCGGGCGTCCAGCACTGGCAGCAGACGGTGCCGAACACCACCGGCTCGACGCTGGTGTCCTTCGGTCTCTTCGCCAACGCCACCGCCCAGACCAACTCGATCAACGCGGCCGGCAACCCGGCCGTCATCGGCGGCCCGTCGCAGCCCGGGGGCTACGGTGTCGCGCCCGGCAACTTCTCGAACCTGTACGTGGACATCGGTAACCTGTCGATCCTGACCTGCCACAGCAAGTTCGGCTTGACATACTCGGCGATCGACCTGTCCGGCGTAGCCAACGCCCAACTGCGGGACGGGCAGACCAGCACAACCGGCACTGTCGCTCCACCGGCAGGCAGCTACATCTCGCCCGGCGTCTTCGCGACCGGCCTGTCGATCGGCATCTTGCTGCCGGCCAACGGGAACAACGACCTGACCATGGTTCGCAACTGGACCATAGGCGGCGGATACACCTACGGGATCCTGGCCACTGAGCACTGCGACATCTACGGCCTGCGGATCCTGTACTGCTGGGCTGCGCTCTGCCCGGTCGGGACGTACTACAGCTCCGTCGGCGCCGCCCACTCGATCAACGGGTCGCTGATCAGCATCGAGCAGTGCACGTACCTCGTCTACATCTTCGGCCCCGGAACGGGCGGCCTCGGCCCGACCATGTACCTGAAGATCGACACCGAGACGAGCACGCCCCGCTTCGGCGACCGCACAAGCGGCACCGGCCTCGCCGCAGCCCGCGGCGAAGTCGTCCTCGCTGGCCTCTTCACCGCGTCCGGCCTCACCCTCGACGCGCCGACCGGACTGAAGATCCGCAACAGTCAGCTGACCTACCCGATCGCCACCAAGACGGCCAGCTACACCGCGACCAGCTTCGACGAGCACATCCTCGCCGACGCCACCAGCGGCGCCATCACCATCACCCTGCCCACCGCGGTGGGACGCACCGACCCCATCACGGTCAAGAAGACCGACAGCAGCACCAACACGGTCACCATCGATGCCGCAGGCTCGGAGACCATCGACGGGCAGCTCATCCGCCGCCTCGACAGCCAGTGGGACCACGCCACCCTCGTACCGTCCGGAAGCGGCTGGTACATCAAGGCGGCGCCCACGCCGACAGTATGGCGACGGCGCAACCTACCCGACCCGGTCACCACCGACACCCTCTACGCCGGCACCGCCCCCAGCATCAGCGTCGTCCAGACCAGCACCCCCACCGCGGGATACGTCAAATACGCGCCCGCGGGCGTCACACTGTCCGGCTCCGACGTCACGGGCCCGTTCACGTACCTCGGAGCCGGCGGCTTCCAGATCGGCAGCGGCACACCCGACTCAACCTACGTCCTGCCGACCAGCCGCTACCCCAACACCCGCGGCTCCCTCACCAGCAGCCAGTCCGTGTGGTCCCTCGAGTTCGGGTGCGACACGCAGATCTTCCAGCTGCGCTTCAACTACCAGACCGCCGGCATGTACAGGCTGTCGATCGATGGCCGGCGCGTCACCGAACTCATGCAGGCAGTCGGCGGCACCACCGCCGGCAGTACCCACCTCATGACCGTCGACCTCGGATCCGCGGCTCCCCGGGTCATCCGCTTCGACTTCTACACCGTCCCGTTCGGCGGCGTCTTCCTGCCCCCCGGCGCGACCATGTGGTCCTCCGTCCCCAACGGCGGCCGCCTCATGGTCTTCGGCGACAGCCTCTCCGACGGCTCCGCGATCAACACCGGCGGCGGCGCCGGCACCTGGGTTCAGCGGGCCGCCAAGCTCCTCGGTTCCAACGACTTCTGGGACGAAGCCCGAGGCGGCACCGGCTACATCACGGCCGGCTCCTTCGCCACCCTCGCCAACCGAGTAGCCGCCGACGTCGTCGCATGGAACCCCGACCGCCTGATCATCTGGGCCGGCTACAACGACAACGGCGGAGTTCAGGCAGACATCGCCACCGCAGCCGCCAGCCTGTACGCCACCATCAAAGCCGGACTGCCCAACACCACCGTCTACGTCATCGGCTGCTGGTCACCCACCGGCTCACCGGCAGCCAGCCTCACCAACACCGACACCACCCTGCGCACTGCAGCAGCAGGCGCAGGCTTCCCCTTCATCAGCCCCATCACCGGATCGATCTACAACGGCGCCGGAACGCTCATCGCCACCCACGGCGCATGGATCACCGGCACGGGTCACGTCGGGGCAACCACGGGGAGCGGCAACGCAGACGTCTACATCGGCAGCGACGCCGTCCACCCCACCGACGCCGGCCATGTGTACCTGGCTCGCCGCATCACCGCGGCAATCCGGGAGCTGATGCCGGCCTAGCCGTCGCCCCGATCCCGCCACGGCCTGTCGCCGGGACGCAGCAGCGTCTCCGGCGGCTTGCCACTCGCGCGGCGCTGGCCGGCAGTGGCAGCGCCAACGAAGACCAGCAGCAGGCCACCCGCGGCTGACAGCCACAGCGACACGAAGAACCCCACGATCACCAGCAGCAGGCCGACAGCCAGCAGGCCTCTCACCCAGTCAGGACCCTGGTCCTCAGACATCCCCACTCCCTCCACCGAGGGCCCTCACGGTACGCGGATGGAGGCGACAGCGATGGCTAGACGATCAGGTTGGCGGGTGTGCACGGTGCCTGGCTGCGGCGAGTACACCGAAGGCGGACGCTGCGCCGAGCACCGGCGCCTCGCCGAAGCCAAGCGCGGCAGTGCACGACAGCGAGGCTACGGCCGGCAGCACGAGCAGCGGTTCAGGCCCGGTGTGCTGGCTCGGGACAGGGTGTGCGTGCTGTGCCGGCAGGCGCCGGCCGTGCACGCCGACCACCACCCGCTCAGTCGGCGCGAGCTCGTTGAGCAGGGCCTCGACCCTGACGACCCGAGGCACGGGCGTGGTCTGTGCGGGCCGTGCCACAGCAGGGAGACCAGCCAGCATCAGCCTGGAGGGTGGCATGCATGACAGCTGACGAGGCGATCAGCCACGCGGCCAGGCTGCTGGCCCAAGCCGAGCTGGAGATCACCAACCTACCGCTCATGGAGAGGCTGGACGAGCTGGCCGGCTCCTGGCTGAGCATCGCCGCGATCATGGTGGAGCGGGAACGGACTTGATCATTGACCTTGATCGATGTCACACAGGGTCATGATCACCTGGGGGGAGACCCCAAGATCAAGGATCACCAGGACCGCCGGGGAGGTCGCGCCGGGGTCTGCCGGGTCCAGAGCTTCCAAGATCACTGTCATCGTTACCTGATGTGACTGCAGCCCACACGTCAGGGGGCCCAAGTAGCCTCGTCCCCATGAGCGTTGACGAGCGCGCAGCACAGCGAGCCTGCCCTGGATGCCGGCAGCCGATCACCCCCGGCCAGCGGGAGCGCAACAAGCGGAAGTGGTGCAGTGATCGGTGTCGCCTCTGGGTGTTGAACCACCCAGGTCAAGTGTGGCAACCGCCCGCGCCGTGCCCCGTGTGCGGCGGCTCCCTGGATGGGCGACAAGGCTCCGCTCAGTACTGCTCAAAGCGCTGCGGCGAGGTGGCCCGCGGGCAACGCTTGGCCGCTCCTCTACCCGAGCGGCGGTGCGCGCTGCCTGAATGTGGAGAGGTATTCCGCCCGCGGCGTCCCTCGACCCGCTGCTGCAGCGAGAAGCACGGGAAACTGCTGTACAACCGGGAGTCCCGAGCTGATGGACGGCAGAAGCCGGAGCCTTGGACTGATGCTCGGCGTGATCGATACCACCGCCGGCGAGCTCAGAAGAAGGCGGCCTCGACCGGCGAGCCTGTGCTGCTGGCCGAGATAGCCGAGCGCGATAACTGGAGCTGCAGCCTCTGCGCGCTGCCGGTCGATCCGACGGTGGCGTGGCCGGCCTCGCAGAGCCCAAGCCTTGATCACCGGGTGCCGATCTCCAAGGGCGGCGCCCATGACCCGTCGAACGTCTTCCTTGCTCACCTGAGCTGCAACAGCTCGAAGGGCGATCGGATGCCGGGGGACGGGTTCCTACTGGACGGCTGAGCGCAACGCCCGGCCGCGCATGCGCCGCAATGGTGCGACCGGAGGAGATGCTCATGCCGAAGGGTGGAGCTCGTGCACGTTCAGGACCACCGCCGGACCCGCAGGCGCTCCGGCGCGAACGCGATGCCGGAGAGTGGACCATCCTGCCTGCTGCTGGCCGTGAAGGTGCCGCACCGGACTGGCCGCTGACGGCGCCTTCAGACCGCGAGGCCGAGCTGTGGCAGCGGCTCTGGAGGAAGCCTCAGGCCCTGATGTGGGAGCGCTACGGCCAGGAAACCGAGGTTGCACTGTACGCGCGTCGGCTGGCCGAGGCCGAGGAGCCAGGTTCCTTCGTGAACCTGTCGACGCTGGTCCGCCAGATGTCCGACTCCCTCGGGCTCACTACGCCGGGCATGCGTGCGAACCGCTGGCGCATCGATCGTGACGAGGAAGCGTCGGTGGCGGTCAGCGGGTCTGCTCCCGCGTCCAGTTCTGCTCGGGCTCGTCTGAGGGCGGTGCCGGGTGGTAGCGGCTGACGACGGGACCTGGCCGCTCGACTTCCCGACCCTGTTCATCGTCCCGGACTGGATCGCACAGCACTGCCGGATCCGGTCTGTCGGCGGCATCGACAACACGCCTCAGCCCTTCGAGATGTACGACTGGCAGTTGCGCTGCACGGTCTCCTTCTACCGGGTGCGGCCGACGGCCCAGCTCGGGCAGTTGTCGACAGCCTTCCACTACCGCCGTGGCCAGGTGGTGGCGCCGCAGAAGTCCGGCAAGGGGCCATGGACGGCTGGCATCGTTGCGGCCGAAGCGGTCGGCCCGGTGCTCTTCGCCGGCTGGGCCCGCGGCGGCGAGCGGTACGACTGCCGACACCATGGCTGCGGGTGTGGGTGGGTCTATGAGTACGAGCCCGGGGAGCCGATGGGGCGGCCCTGGAACCAGCCCCTCATCCAGATCACTGCCACATCCGAGGACCAGACCGACAACATCTACAGGCCGCTGCAGGCCATGGTGCGGGACGGCTACCTCGCGGAGCAGATGCGGGTGGGCGAGCAGTTCATCCGGCTGCCTAACGACGGCCGCATCGACGTCGTGACGTCATCGGCTCAGTCCCGTCTTGGTAACCCAGTCACGTTCGTCGCCCAGGATGAGACGGGCATCTGGACCGAGGGCAACAAGATGACCAAGGTAGCAACGACCCAACGTCGTGGCCTCGGCGGCATGCAGGGCCGGTCGCTGGAGACGACGAACGGCTGGGACCCGAGCGAGAACTCGGTGGCCCAGAAGACGGCGGAGTCCAAGCAGGCAGACATCTACCGCTTCCACCGGCTGCCACCGAAGGGCCTGTCCTACACGAACAAGGCGGAACGGCGGAGAATCCACGCTCACGTCTACCAGGGCAGCACCCACATCAACCTCGACGCGATCGAGGGCGAGGCGGCGGAGCTGCTGGAGAAGGAGCCGGCCGAGGCGGAGCGCTTCTACGGAAACCGCATCGTGGCCGGCATGGGCTCATGGCTGACCCAGGACCGCTGGGATGCTGGCATCGCCGACGAAGAGCTGCCGGGGCCGAAGACGCAGATTGTCTTGGGCTTTGACGGCAGCGACGTGGACGACTGGACCGCAATCAGGGCCGAGACCCTCGACGGGTTCCAGTGGACACCGACCTACGGCCCCGACAGCCGGCCGACGATCTGGGATCCCGCGGACTGGGGCGGCCAGACGCCGCGGCTTGAGGTCGACGCCGCGGTCGACGAACTTATGACGCGGTACGACGTCGTCCGCATGTACGCAGATCCGCCGTACTGGGAAACCGAGGTGGACGGCTGGGCCGCGAAGTACGGCGAGAAGCGCGTCGTCCGGTGGTATACGAACCGCGTGGTCCAGATGCACGCCGCATGCGAGCGGCTCGTCACGGATGTCACGAAGGCAGGCGGGACCTTCCGGCACGACGGGTGCGAGTTCACCTCCATCCACGTCCGGAACGCAAGAAAGGCGGCGCGGCCATCGGGGCGGTACGTGCTCCGGAAGGCGGCCGTCCACCAAAAGATCGACGCTGCTGTAACCAGCGTGCTCGCCCACGAGGCCGCTGGCGACGCGATAGCTGCTGGCTTGGCTAAGCCGAA
Organism: Streptomyces sp. NPDC046866; assembly: GCF_040704625.1. Taxonomy (NCBI): domain Bacteria; kingdom Bacillati; phylum Actinomycetota; class Actinomycetes; order Kitasatosporales; family Streptomycetaceae; genus Streptomyces; species Streptomyces sp. NPDC046866. Next base: position 182,279 of record NZ_JBEYXN010000009.1, on the reverse strand, counting down.
GCGCCGAAGGGCGCGCGGCTTCTAACCGAGAGGGGGCCCGATGCTGCAGCCCCCTGCCGTCCAGTCGCCCGAGTGGTGGCGTGACCGCCTGTACGCCGCCCTGTGCAAGCGGACGGCGGAGACGAACGTTTTCGACGCCTACTACGAGTGCGAGCACCCGCTTCCGTTCCTGCACGAGAAGGCGCGGGATCCGTTCCGCCGGCTGCTCAGGATGTCGCGGGCGAACTACATGGAGCTTGTAGTTGACGCCCTCGTGGGTCGCCTGGAGGTGGCCGGCTTCCAATCGGATGCCGAGGGCGATGCCGACGACCAGGCATGGGCGCTGTGGCAGGACAACAACCTCGATGGCGGTAGCCAACTTGGGTTCTTGGAAGCCGCGATCAGGGGCACGTCGTACCTGATGGTGTCCCCCAAGGGGGACACCTACCGGATCACTCCAGAGCACCCGACCCAGGTCATCACGGAATCGGTGCCCGGATCGCCTGGCGATCTAGCCGCCGCCCTGAAGTTGTGGATCGATGACTGGACGGGACGCCTGTGCTGCACGGTCTACCTGCCGGGCAACGTCTACAAATTCGACGCTCCGGAGCCGAAGGCAGGTGGCAAGCCGGTCTGGGTTCGCCGCGAGGTCGCCGGTGAGAAGTGGGGTGGCGAGAACGTCCTCGGCCAAGTGCCGTTCGGTGAGCTGTCGAACCGGCCGCGAATGCTGAAGCCGGGCGCCTCCGAGCTGCGCTCCGTGACGGGCATCCAGGATCGGATCAACAAGACCATCGCCGACCGCATGATGACCCAGGAGTTCGCGGCATTCCCGCAGAAGTGGGTCACTGGGATGGAGATCCCGCAGGACGAGAATGGCCAGGACATCGAGCCCTTCGACGTGGCCGTTAACAAGATCCTGATCGCGGAGGAGAACGGCGCCAAGTTCGGCCAGTTCGCCGCCGCGGACCTGACGGGCTACCTCAAGGGTAAAGAGGCTGATGTCCATGACATCGCGGCCATCACCTCGACCCCACCGCACTACCTCCTTGGCTCCATGGTCAACCTGTCCGCCGAGGCCCTGAAAGCGGCCGAGGCCGGTCTGATCCACAAGATCTACCAGCGTCGACGCTTCCTCGAGGAGGGGCTAGAGCGGACGATGCGGCTGGCGGGGATCGCGTCGTCGCAGGCCCGCATCGTCTGGAAGTCTCCCGAGTGGCGGACCGAGGGCGAGCTGGTCGACGCTCTGGTGAAGATGAGCACGCTCGGCGTGCCCCGCGAGGTGCTCTGGGAACGCTGGGGGGCTACGCCGCAGGAGATCGAGCGGTGGCGGCGCCTCAACGAGGAGTCGTTGCAGCGGGCTATGGCCGGCGATTTGGCTGCGGAGTACGGCCCCAAGCCGCCGGTTGACTCGCTCCCCGCCCCGGTTGAGGCATGACCGGATCCCAGGGGGCCATGGAGGTAGCGGCCGCCCAGTACGAGCGTCAGCAGCGGATCGTGCGCCGGACGGCCGAACGCGCGCAAGCGATGTGGCGGCGGCTGCGCTTGGCGGACGTGGAAAGCACCTGGCAGGCCATCGTCGCGCCCGGTCTGCTCACAGCCGTCACCGCGGGACAGACAGAAGCAGCCTCCCATGCCGATTCCTACGTTGCTGCGGTCCTCGCGGCCGACGGCCTGGACTCCGACCCGTCCGGAAAGGTGGCGGCGGCCCGCTTTGCTGGCACCGCGGCAGACGGACGACCCCTCAAGTCCCTCTTCTACGAGTCGGTGCTCGAGGCGCGCTGGCTTGCGGAGGAAGCGGACGTCTCCGACATCGAAGCGATGATCGGCGGCCTGGAGAAGCTCCTGAAGGCCGTGGCGACCGAAGTTGCCGACGCCGGTCGTACCGCGACGGGCGCCTCCATTGCCGGGAACCGCACGATCAACGGGTACATCCGCGTGGTGAACCCGCCCGCCTGTGCGCGCTGCTTGATCCTGGCCGGCAAAGAGTACGGCTGGAACACCGGGTTCCAACGGCATCCCAAGTGCGACTGCATCCACGTCCCCGCCAAGTTGATCAAACGGGGCTTCCATCCCGGCGTGACTGACGTCCGGGGCTACTTCAACGGGCTGTCGACAGCGGAGCAGGAGCGCCTCTTCACGAAGGCGGGCGCTCAAGCCATCCGCGACGGGGCAAGCATCGACAGGGTCGTGAACGCACGCCGAGGCATGTACACGGCCGACGCCTATGGGCGGCGAGTAGCCGCCACGAGAGACTCGGCCACCCGCCGCGGCGCCTGGTTCCGCCAGGAGCGCCAGCGCGCCATCCAGCGCGGGCTCGTGCCCCGCTCGGGGCAAGGGTTCCGCCTCATGAGCCCCCGGCTACGGCCGGAGGAGATCTACCGACTGGCCGGCAGCCGCAGCGAGGCCATCGCCATGCTGCACCGCTTCGGCTACATGACCTGACCTCGGCGCAAGGCCGCTGGTCATCGATCCCGCAACGGGAGACATCACTATGTCCGAAACCTCAGCAGAGCTGTCCGCGTCCGAGAGCGGCGCGCAGATCGCCCCTGTCGGCGAGCCCGAGGCCGAAGCGGACGCTCCGCTCGGGCCGGCTGGCGAGAAGGCCCTCGACCTGTGGAAGCAGCGAGCGAAGGAAGCCGAGAAGGCGAGCCGAGAGCAAGCGAAGCGTCTGCAGGCCCTCGAAGACCGCGACAAGACAGAGGTCCAGCGGGCCTCGGAGCGGGCCGAGGCAGCCGAGAAGCGCGCCGCCGCAATGGTCCAGCGCACCGTCCGAGCGGAGGTGCGGGCGCTCGCCGCGGCCACGTTCGCAGATCCCTCCGACGCGGCGGCGTTCCTCGACCCCAGCGAGTTCGTGGACGACGACGGCGACGTCGACACCAAGGCGGTCGAGAAGGCGCTCGCCGACCTTCTCAAGCGCAAGCCGCATCTCGCCAAGGAGGCGGCACCCCCGTCCTTCGACGGAGGCGCTCGGCGGACTGCGGACAAGCCTCCCTCCATGAATGACCTGATCCGTCAGAAGGCGGGTCTGGGCTGATCAAGCTCCGGCGCGGCACGGTCCGGCCGGCTTACCCAAGAACGGAGGCCGGACCATGGCCTACAACAACCTGACCTCCCGGACGGACGCCTCGGCGCTCATCCCCGAGGAGGTCTACAACGAGATGCTCGGGAAGGCGACGGAAGAGTCCGCCGTCCTGAACCTCTTCCGGAGGATCCCGGTCGGGCGGGCGCAGGTCCGCATCCCGATCCTCTCGGCGCTGCCGACCGCCTATTTCGTCACCGGCGACACGGGGCTGAAGCAGACCACCGAGGTCAACTGGACGAACAAGTACCTCAACGTCGAAGAGATCGCAACGATCATGCCGGTCCCCGACAACGTCGTCGCCGACGTCGACGCAGACATCTGGGACACGGCGATGCCGCTCCTCGTGGAGGCGTTCTACCGCACCCTCGACGCGGCGGTCTTCTTCGGCACCAACGCCCCGTCGTCGTGGCCGACCAACATCGCTGCCGCGGCAACTGCGGCAGGCAACGCCGTGACCGCCTCGTCCGCAGCGACCGCGGGCGCCTTCTTCGGCGACCTGGACAACGCCTACGAGAAGGTCGAGCTGGATGGCTACGAGGTCTCCGGTTTCGTCGGTGCCACCTCGGTGAAGTCCCGCCTGCGCAAGTCACGCGACAGCCAGGGCCGCAAGCTCGACGAGTCACGCGTCGCCGGCAACCTGACTTCCATCGACGGCCTCCCGATCATCTACCCGATGCGCGGGCTCTTCGGCACCAGCTCGGGCTCGCCGACCCTGTTCGCCGGAGACTTCTCGCAGTTCGTGGTGGGTGTCCGCCAGGACATCACCATGAAGGTCCTCGACCAGGCGGTCATCCAGGACAACACGGGCGCGATCGTCTACAACCTCGCGCAGCAGGACATGACGGCCATCCGCCTCACCTTCCGGGTCGGCTGGCAGGTCGCCAACACGATCAACAACGAGCAGCCGACCGAAGCGTCCCGCTACCCGGTCGCCCGCATCGACCTGCCGTAACCAACCCGCCAAGCAAGGAGAGGACACATCATGGCTGACACCGCCCCCTACGTGCGGGTCATCGAGGCGGACGTCCCCGCCGTCTCGACGGCCGGCAATGACGACGACAGTGTCGTCGGTCAGGCGCCCTTCGACTGCACCGTGACCAGCGTCGTCTACATCCCGGAAAGCGCCATCACCGGCGCTGACACCAACTCCCGCACCGTGTCCCTGGTCAACAAGGGCCAGGCCGGGTCCGGAACGACCACGGTCGCGTCGCTGGCGCTGACCAACGGGGTGAACGCCGCGGCGAACGACGACAAGGCGATCACCCTGTCCGGCACGGCCGCGAACCTGGTCCTCGCCGCCGGCGACACCCTGCAGTGGCGCAGCATCCACGTCGGCACGGGCATCGCCGACCCCGGCGGAATGATCCGCATCACCGTCTCCCGCAACTGAGGAAGGGAACCGTCATGGCTACCCGAAACGAAAAGCCCGCGGCGCCTTCAGACGCGGCGGCGGCCGACGTCCAGAAGGCCATGGAAAAGGCCGAGGACCGGGGCTTTCTGGGCGTGGAAGTCGACAGCACCCCGAACGAGCACTACACCGTGGCCGGAGTGCTGGCAGGCAAGCCCACGCCTGAAACGGACCCGGAGCACGCCCGAAAGATTCGGCAGCAGCTGGACGACGACGCGCGCGCCCGCTGACGAAGAGAGGCGGTCGCCGTGGCACTCACCGCATTCGCTACGGCGGCCGAGCTTGCCGCAGCGATACAGCAACCGGATCTGGATGCGACCACCGCGGACCTTGCGCTCGCCTCGGCTTCTGCGGTGATCCGGGCCTGGACCCGGCAGACCATCAGCCGCGTCACGGACGATGTGGTGACACTCAGGGCGATCGATCGTTGCGAGCTCGTACTACCGCAGCGGCCGGTCGTTTCGGTCTCGCAAGTGCGCGTGAACTCGCTGGTCCTGTCTGACTGGGTCCGGTCCGGTGACCGCCTGCTGCGCACCGGCGGATGGACCCACCTGCCCGGCACCACCACCTACCCGGATCCGGGATTGGTGGAGGTCACCTACACCCACGGCTGGGATGAGATACCGGACGAGGTACGGGCGGTGTGTCTGGACTTGGCCGCCATGACGGTCACCAACCCTGGCGGGCTCCGAGAAGTCGCCATCGACGATTACCGCCGGGTCTTCGCCTCAGAGACCCTCGGGGCCGGCACCCTCTCGGAGGCCCACAAGGCGATGCTCGGAGGGTATCGCCGCCGCATCGGAACGGTGGGACTGCGGTGAGCGGCGACCTCGAGGCGGCGCTCACCGCAGGTCGCGCGGCCGCCCTAGAGCTCATGCGCGAGACGGTCACCATCCTGGCCCCCTCCGAGCCTGACTTCGACTGGGACACCGGCACGGAGACCACAGCACCGATGGTCACGCTCTATTCGGGGCCGGCGCGAGTGAAACCGGACAGGGAGGCGAGCGGCCGGGAGGTCGACGCGGGCGAGACGAACGTCAGCCTCCACGGCTACCTCGTGTCCCTGCCGTGGTCCACATCCGGTACAAGGCCGCCGGTCGGGTCGCAGGTCCGTGTCGACTCCTCGCCGGAGGCGCGGATGGCCGGCCTGAGGCTCTGGGTGACTGGCGTCCGGTACGGCTCCACCGCCACGGCGTGGCGGATCACTGCGGAGGATCGCTCATGACGGCGGATGTCCGCGAGCTCGTGCAGCTCGCCACGGCGCTGCAGGCAAACGTCGCCGCAGCGCAGGAGCAGATGGCGGCCGTGGTCACCCGCGGCGCGCTGAACATCAAGAATGGCTGGCGGGACAACGCCCGGGCGTCCGCTGGCCGCCACGCCCGCCACTACCCCAATTCGATCAGCTACGACGTCACCCCGATCCCGGGAGGCGCCACGGCTGAGATCGGTCCCGACAAGGGGCGGTTGCAGGGACCTCTGGGCAACCTGCTGGAGTACGGGTCGTCCAAGAACCCGCCTCACAACGACGGCGGCCGCGCGCTTCTGGCCGAAGAGCCGCAGTTCGTGCTGCACGTCGCTGAAATCTCCCAGCGGCTGGGGACCCTGTAGTGGCGGCCCCCGACATCAAGCCACACGTAGATGCGGTCATGGCGGCCTTGGTCGCGGCGGGCCTGGCCGTGGGGGATGGCGGAGCCCCTCCTGCGCCCTCGATCCCGGCAACAGGGATCTACGCTGCGGTCTTCTTCGACCCCGGTCGCTCAATCGGCGAGTCCCTAGCCGACCAGCGCACGGACTTCGATCTCTCTTTCCAAGTGACCGTGGTCGGACCCACCGCCGAGAAGGTGCGTTGGGGCGGTCAGCGCGTCCGCGCTGCGCTCCACGCGCCCCTCGCCGTGGCAGGCCGGACCGCATGGCGTCCCGAGGAATTGGGCGGGCCGCCGATCCAGCGCGACGACGACGTGTCTCCGCCGCTGTACTACCTGCCGGTGCAGTACCGGCTTCAGTCCACCTCTTAGGAGTGATCATGGCGCTTCTCGCGCAGCAGGTCGTCGCTATGACCGGCCTGACGCCCACCTACTCGGCAGCCGCCGCCAGCACGACCGTCACCTGCGGGGAGCGCAGTTTCCTGCACGTGAAGAACACCAACGGCTCGTCCATGACGGTCACGATCACAGCGACTGGGCGGCTCCGCGGCCAGCTGGCAGCCGACCTCGTCGTGACCGTGCCGGCCACCACCGGCGACAAGATGATCGGCCCTCTTCCCGCAGAGCTCTTCGCCTCGACCGCGGACGGCGTCAGCGCCTCGATCACCTACTCGAGCACCACCGGAGTCACCGTCGCCAACATCGTCATCTGACGGCCCCCACCCCGCCACGACGCCCCGCCCGACCGGGGCCTTTTTCATGCCCTGAGGAGGGCCCGCCATGTCTGACCTGATCAGCGACGGCAAGACCAAGGTGGTCTGGGCGTCGAGCATCGCCAACCTTGCCGCGCCGACCACGACCGAGCTGAACGCCGGCAGCGACTTCACCACCCGCATCACGCCCGACGGCCTCAAGCTGGACCCGAGCACCGCGGACGTCGACACCAGCTCCCTCGCCTCGACCTTCGACACCAAGACCGTCGGCCGCATCGGCTTCGACGTCGAGGTCACCTTCAAGCGCGGCACGACCGCCGGCGAAGACCTGCCGTACACCACCCTCAAGTACGGCGTCAGCGGCTACCTCGTCGTGCGCCGCGGCATCGACTACGCCACCGCGTGGGCGTCGGGCCAGAAGTGCGAGGTGTACCCGATCACCTGCGGCGAGCCGCAGAACTCCAGCCCGGCCGCGAATGAGGTCATGAAGTTCGCCTCGCCGATGATGGTGACCTCCTCCCCGCAGACCGCGGCGACGGTGGCCTGATGCCCGACATCTCCGAGATCCTCAAGAGGGCCAAGCGCCGCCAGAAGGCCGTCTTCCTGTGCCTGGCCGGCGACAAGCTCGCCGAGCTGGAACGCCTTGAGAAGGAGCTCTCGGGCCTCGGGGACGCCTGGGCGCCGGGCAGTCTCGCCGAGACGGACCCGAGGAAGAAGCTCGCCGAGAGGGTCGCGGCGGCCCGCAAGGCGGTCCGTGAGTCCGAGACGGAGTTCCGCTTCGAGGCCCTCGGCGACAGGGCCTGGTCGGACCTGATCGCGGCCCACCCGCCGAAGGAGAAGGGACAGGCCTTCGACCCCGAGACGTTCGCGCCGGCCCTGATCGCCGCGTGCGCGGTCGACCCGGTGATGAGTGTGGACCAGGTCAAGGAGCTGTTCGACGTCCTCAATCACGCCCAGCGTGACGCGCTGTGGCAGGGCGCTTTCGACGTCAACACGGAGGCCACTGGGATCCCTTTCTCGTTGACCGCCTCCGGGATCCTGGACTCCCTCACAGGCGAGAAGTAGAGACTGCTCGCGCTTGGGGTGTGCCGCGTTCGGTGTTCATGGGGCGGGCAGTGGCCCCTGGTGAGCCACTATGGCTCGACGAAGACCGGGCCTGGGCTCTGGCGTTGGCGGAGGTCGAGCGGGACTCCTGCCCCGACTGCGGCCACCCATGGTCAGAGGCGTCCGCCCCTGAGGCCGAGTACCAGTACGACGTCGCCTTCCTGCGTTGCCACGCCTGCGCGGCAGGAGCGCGCGAGTCGGCCGCATTCCAGAAGGGCAACGGCGCTCCCGAGGGGCTGCACGTCAGTATCACGAGACGGGGGTAGCAGGTGGCTGATCGCACTGTGCGGGTCGTGCTGACAGGCTCGGCCACCCCCTTCATCAGCGCCACCCAGCAGGCGGCGCGAGCATCTCAGGCCGCGGCTCGACAGATCCAGACGTCGATGCAGGCGGCCACGACCAACTCGTCCGCCGCCCTTCAGGGCATGGCGCGTGCCGCCGCAGCGCAGGGAGCGGCAGCGGCGTCCAGCCTGAACCGCACCGCGGGTGTCACCCAGGCGCAGATGCAGCGCCTGGGTGCCCAGGGCGCGGCGGCCATGAACGGCGTGGGGTCAAGCGCCGCTCGGGCGGCGGCCAGCATCAGCTCGGTGAACCGCGCTTCCGGGCTTACGAACTCCCAGCTCACACGCGTGGGGACCAGCGGGGCCGCATCCGTGAACCGGATGTCCGCATCGCTGGGTCAGCTCGCCACGACCATGGGCGCCGTCAACCAGTCGACAGCCGCAACCGCCACACAGCTGTCTCGCCTGGGCTCGGGCGGAGCTGCGGCGGTCAACTCGCTCTCCGCATCTATGGGCACGGTGTCGCCGGCAGCACTGCGCGCTGCAGGAGAGGTGCGTCGCATCGGAACCGCTGCCGCGGACGCGGCAGCGGACACCGTCCGGCAGTTCACCGGGGCCGGCGGGGCCGTTACCCGGGTGTCTGCCGCAGCCCGCGCTGCAGCGGCAGCCGATGCAGGGCGACTGGCCTCGGCCTGGAGCGCGGCAGCCACAGCCATCGGCGGCGGCATGCGTTTCGCTGCCGTCACGGTCGGCCAGGCCATGCTCAACGTCGCCAACACGTCAGAGAAGACCCTGAAGGCGGCCCGCATCGCCTCCCTGGGCCTGGTGGCAGCATTTGCGGCGGCCACTGTTGCCGCCGCCCGCTTCGACAAGGCGATGGCAGAAGTCCGAGCCGTCACGGGTGGATCCGCGGACGAAATGAAGGCGCTGTCTGCCGCTGCCCTGGAGTCCGCGCAGGCGACCGTCTACTCGGCTACACAGGCAGCGAAGGCTGAGGCTGAGCTGGCCCGCGCCGGTATCGCCACCGCTGACATCGTCGGTGGCGCCCTCCGAGGTTCACTGGACTTGGCCGCCTCCGGTCAGCTCGACCTCGGCGAGTCTGCCGTCATTGCCGCGCAGGCCATGAACGCCTTCAAGCTAGCCGGCCGGGACGTCCCGCACATCGCGGACGTCATCTCGGCGGGCGCCGGCAAGAGCGCCACGAACGTCCACGCGATGGGCCTCGCTTTCCGGCAGGCCGCCCTGCTGTCGTCGCAGACGGGGCTCTCCCTCGAGGAAACTGTCGGCACGCTGTCGCTTTTCGCGCAGAACGCGCTGGTCGGCTCCGACGCCGGTACTTCGCTGAAGGTGATGCTGCAGCGGCTGGTCCCGCAGTCGAAGGAAGCCGCGAACACCATGGAAGCGGTCGGCTTCTCCGCCTACGACGCCCAGGGAAACTTCATCGGTCTCTCGGCATTGGCCGACAACATGAAGACCAGCTTCTCCAAGCTCACACCCGAGGCCCGCAACGCGGCCATGGCGACGATCTTCGGTTCGGACGCCGTGCGTGCGGCAACGATCCTGTACGAGGCCGGCAGCAAGGGTGTCAACGAGTGGGTCAAGGCGGTCGACGACAGCGGTTACGCCACCCGCGTCGCAAGCACCATGACCGACAACCTCTCCGGTGACCTCCAGCGCCTCAAGGGAGCTCTCGAGGTGGCCCTTATCGGGTCGGGGTCGTCCGCGAATAAGGTCCTTCGCGAGATGGCCCAGGCTCTGCGGGACGCCGTGAACTGGTACAACGGGCTGTCGCCGGCGGTCCAGTCCAGTGTCACCATGCTTACCGGCTTCGTGGGGATCGTCGGCTTCGTGGGCACGAGCCTGCTGCTGATGCTGCCGCGCATCATGGCGGTCCGAACCGAGCTGGTCGCCCTCGGAGTGACAGCAGCGCGGGTGCGGGGGGCCATGCTTGGCCTGGGCGGCCTGGCCGTCATTCTGGGCACGCTCGGTGCGATCTCTGTGGGAATCAGCAAGCTCACCGACCGATTCCGTGAGGCACCGCCCGAGATCAACAAGCTGGCCGAGTCCCTGGTCGACTTTGCCCAGCAGGGCAGGGTCTCGGGTGAGATGGCCCGCGTCTTCGGTAAGGATCTCGACAAGGTCGGCGAAGCCGTCGCGCGCATTGCCCACCCTGGCGCTCTCGACAGAATCGAGGACTTCTTCTCGACCTTCGACCCGAACGCAGATGCCGGTCCGAGCCTCGAGGCCGCACGGGAGAAGATCAAGGGACTCGACGAGGCCCTCGCTGGCCTCGTATCCGGCGGCTCGACGGAAGAAGCCGCCGCGAACTTCCGGCGGCTGGCGGCCGAGGCAGAGAAGCACGGAACCTCTGCCGAGAAGCTCATGACCCTGCTCCCTCGGTACGACAGTGCCCTGGCCGCGAATTCCACGCAGTCCAAGCTGGCCGCCGGGTCACAGAAGGAACTGGCCGACGCGACGGGAATGACGGCCGACCAGATCAAGGACACCCGCACCGAGGCCGAAAAGCTGAAGGACGCCTTGGGGGCCTTGAACGGAGTCGCGATCAGCTCGGCCGAGAAGGAGATCGCCTTCCGGTCGAGTCTCCAGGAGATGTCGGAGACGGTGAAGGAGGCCGGCCACTCTCTCGACATCACCTCGGAGAACGGCCGCAAGGTCAAGAGTGCATTCCTGGACGCGGCGCAGGCCGCCATGGCGCACGCTCAGGCAGTCAGCGAGCAAAAGGGCTCGGTGCAGGAAGGCAACGCCGTCCTCGAGCAGGACATTGCTGTTCTGAAGCGACACATGCTCCAGCTCGGGTTTTCCACGTCCGCGGTCGAGGAGCTGATCGGCGCCTACGCCCGCGTGCCAGCCCAGGTCGTCACGGACATCAAGGCCCAGACAGCTCAAGCGGTCGCGGACCTGCAGAACGTCCAGGGCGAGATCCGCAGGACCAACGGCAAAGAGATCACCATTGCCGCTCTCACTGCCCAGGCCGAACAGAACCTGAAGGATCTGGGCTTCTCCGTGAAGCGGCTCCCTGACGGGCACGTCACCGTGTACATCCCGACGGGGCCGCCCAGTGCGGCGGTCGAGACCATCCAGGCCCGGATCAACTCGATTCAGGGCCGGACGATCGGTGTCGGCGTCTACCTGCGGGCAACCGCCTCTGACCAGGACGCCAACGGCATTCCGGACTTGATTCAGGCACGCCGCGACGGCGGCCTCGTCGGGTACGCCAGCGGCGGCGCGATCCGCGGGTACCCGACCGGCGGCGCCGTCCGTGGCCCCGGGTCGGGCACCTCGGACAGCATCCTCGCCCGGATCAGCAACGGCGAGTACGTCATCCGAGCTGCCAGTGTGCGCCAGTACGGCGTCGGACTACTCGACCAGTTGAACGCCGGCCGGCTCAAGCCAGCCTCAGGTTACGCCGCAAGCCCGGCGGCCCGGTTCAGCTCCAGCGCCTCGGCGGCCCCGGCCCAGCAGGTCACCAAGCACTACACGATCAACCTGTACGGGGCGAAGCAGTCCAGCGCTGAGCAGGCGAAGGAAATCCAGCGGCATCTCGAGTTCACGCAGTGAGAGGCAGGTGACCGCCCGTGCCGTACATTCCCGGCGCGTCCCTCGGGGGCAGGAGAGCCGACCTCGGCTCCCTCACCCTAGGGGCTGTGGATGCGGCCGGCGTCGCCTGGCATCTCCAGGGGCTCGACGGCTGGGACGGGTCCGACCTGCGAGCCGAGTACACGCCGCGAGAGGCCGACCACGGAGCCTGGGGGGCGCCGGTCTACCTAAGCCAGAGACCCATTGCCCTCAAGGGAAAGATCGAGGCTCCCGGCCTCGCCTCTCTCGACACGGCGATGGAGCAGCTGATAGCGGCGGTGGCCCTCACGGACACCACCCTCACTGTGTACGAGACGATCCCCAAGCAGGCGACGGTCCGCCGTTCGGGGGCGACTCTGATACAACCGCTCACCGATCGGATCGCGGAGTACTCCCTGCTCGTCACCGCGGCGGACCCGCGCCGGTACAGCACCACTTTGCTGTCTCAGTCGACAGCGCTGCCCAGCGTGACTGGCGGCCTGACGCTGCCGGTAACGCTGCCGGTCGCCATCTCGGCAACCACGGTCGCCGGGTCGATCACGCTCACCAACGCTGGGTCGATGGCAACCCGACCGACTCTGACGATCACAGGCCCCGTCGTCACGCCGACGATCGTGGCCGCCTTGCCTGGCGGCTCCGTGACGCAGATCGCCTACGGCGCCACCCTGCAGGTGGGTGACGTGCTGGTCATCGACAGTGCCGCCCGGACCGTCATCCTCAATGGCACCGCCTCGCGGCGCCTGTACTTCTCCGGTACATGGCCGGAGATCCCGGCGAACTCGAGCGTCACGTACTCATGGTCCTCGCCCGTCTACGACCCATCCGCGCTGCTGACCGGCACCTGCCGCTCCGCCTGGCTGTGAGGAGGCCGCATGGTCGCCACCGATCCGCTCTGGCTCCCGTCGCTCTCCTACGACGAGACCGAACTCCGCAAGATGGACAGTGCGCTGGTGATGGCCGACGGCACCGCGCTCGGCTCGCGCGCTGGCATCCGTCCAGGAGATCCCGGCCTGGCGGTCAGCCTGTCTGGGACTACCGTCAACGTCACAGCGGGCACGGCGACCTGCTACCGCTCGACGCAGGGCGTGTACCGGGCCCAGCTCGCAGCGACGTCACCAGGAACGCTCGCTGCAGCCAATGCCTCCTTTTCGCGGATCGATCTGGTGTACCTGCGGATATGGGACACGTCGGTGGACTCCAGTGGCCTCCTCAAGGCCGACACGGTCTATCTCGCCGGCACTGCTTCCGCATCCCCGGTCGCTCCGACGCCAGGCGCCACCGAGATCTACATCCCGCTCGCCACGATCACCGTGCCGTCTACCGGTGGCGGCGGTACGGGCGCGGCCACCGTGTCCAGCGCGGTCCGTCAACTTACTGTTGCCCCAGGCGGGATCCTGCCGGTCTCCTCAGCCACGGACATCGCTGCGTCCGGCCTGTACGCCGGGCAGGTCCGTTACAACACGGTGTCCGCCGGCCTGGAGATCTGGACCGGCTCGGCGTGGCAGGCGCAGGGCGTTTGGACGTCGTTCACGCCGACGTGGACGGCGAGTACGACCAACCCGACGCTCGGCAACGGCACGCTGGTATCGCGCTGGTGTCGCAACGGCCGCTTGATCAACTGGATGGGAACGCTCACCCTCGGCTCCACCAGCAACGGCGGTACGGGGTTGTGGCGGATGTCGGTGCCGGTCACGGCGGCGTCCGGGGGCAGCATGCCCACGTGGCGCGGGGTCTTCTCATACGTGAAGCCCGGTGATAACGACTACATCGGGCAGTGCTTTCTCGCCCCCGGCGGCACTGCGATCGACTTCGTCGTAAAGTCGGGGGCGAACTCGTCGTCCACGCAGAACGTCAGCAATACGGCACCTGTCGCGGCGGCTAACGGGAACATCATCACCTGGTCGCTCACGTATGAGGCCGCCAGCTGATGAACGCAGTTGAGATCACCTGGCTGGCGTGCGATCTGCGGACCGGCCGGATCGCCGAGGAGCTGCCAGCGCTGAGGGCCACGGGGCCGCTGTCTCGGCGGATCGGCTCGGTCACCAACACCAGCCTGTCGCTCGACCTGGTGGGGGCGCCGCTGGAGTGGGAGGCGGCGACCGACCCGGCACGCACACTCCTCGTCGCCGTCGATACGGCCACCGCGGTCCCGCTGTGGTCCGGGATCCCGCTGCCGCGCGTCGGCGGCTCGGCCAACGCCGTGACCTTCACCGCGGCCTCCTCCGAGTGCTACCTAGACCGCCGGTACGCCGCCTACAGCGGCACCGGTGTCGACCGATCCACCGTCATGGCCGGCGTGGCCGCGCCGCTGCTCACCGACGGGCCGCCATTCGTCATCGACGACCTGCCCACCGGCAGCACCATGGACTACACGGTCACCGACGAGGACGACAAGACGATCCTTTCCGTCCTGCAGGAGCTCGACGGACAGGACGGCGCGCCGGAATGGACCATCGACACGGTCTGGGCGGACACGGCCCAAACCAGCGTCGAGCTGATCCTGCGTATCCACCCCGCGATCGGCATTCAGCCCGACATCCCGGCCACCGTCTTCGACATGCCGGGGTGCGTCGCCGACTACACCCTGACCGAGTCCTACGAGCGTGGCCGCGGCGCCACGCAGGTCATCGCCCGCGGGGACACCCAGGGCGGCGGCCGCACATCCAGCGCCGTCCACACGGCCGATGACCTGCTCGCCGCCGGCTGGTGCCTGTGGGAGTACCGCTACAACCCCGGCGCCGGCGTCACCGACACCGGCCAGCTCGACGCCCACGCCGCCCAAAGCCTCGCCCTCATGCGCACCGGATCCCGGGCCTGGACCCTGCAGGCCGCAGCATCCGCGGCGCCGCGCCTCGGTACGGACTGGGGACTCGGGGACACCATCACCCTCGCCGTCGCCCCCGACACATCGCCGCGCCACCCGGCCGGCGTCCTCGTCACTGCCCGCGCCTGGGGCTGGGACCTCGACGCCGGCGCCGACAAGCTGACGCCGATCCTCCTGGAGGACTGATGCGCCGCCAGGATCACTTCCCCTCCCAACCATCCGACCTCGGGAGGACCCTCGCAGGCGTGCGCCGAGAGCTGGCCGAAAGGGCCGCCAACCTCATCCCATGGCTGCGGCGGTCGGACGGGACCGCAGCAGCCCGCCTCGGCAGCACGTGGGCGTGGTACGACTTGGCCGGCAGCGAGATCCTCAGCGAGGACACCTCTACATGGGGCCTGCGGCGGCCGTGGCTGCCGATCCCCATGGCGGCCACCGCCCTGACCTTCACCGCGGGCACCTGGACGACGATGTACCGCGGCACCTGGCAGGTGCAGAACCCGGTGATCTTCGCCGAGTACTCGGTGGCCGCGCCGGCCAGCACCGTCGCTCAGGCCCGCCTCGTCCTCGACGTCGGCGGCACCGTCACCCAACTCGGTTCGACCACCACAGCAAGCGGCACCGAGGTCGCCGCCAGTTTTACCGTCGACCCCATCGAGCACGGCCTCGCCCACGGTGACGCCGGCTCCCTCTATATCCAGGTCCAGCGGACGTCAGGCGCCGGCACCTGCACCGTGTCCTGCTTCGGCCTGTGGTCCCGCTCATCCTGAGGAGCACCGTGGACATCGATCCGAATCAGCCCTGGGGTATCGCCCTGGACTACGTCGGCCGCGCACGCCAACCCGTGCAGGAACAGGGGTTCAGCGTCGATGTCTGGGTGGCCGACGCGTCACCCGGCCAGCGCGACACCCCCACCGTCAGCGCCCAGATCGTCGTCCTGGACCCGAACGACTGGACCGCCTACCAGCTCGGCATGGTCTCAAAACAGGCCTACTCCGCGGGCACATGGGCCCCCAACCCAAACGTCGTCCAGCAGGCGGTCGCCGAGTGCGTTCAGCAGGCCCTCGATCACCTCGACTGGCTGGCCAGCCTGAGGCCGCAGAACCCCTGAGAGGAGGCCTCATGGCCTGGTATCCCGGAGCCACCAAGATGGAGCTCCAACCGGAAAGCGACGCGCAGCCTGCGATCGACCCGACCCAGTTCATCCTGCACAGCATCGCCGCCCCGTGGGACCCGCAGCGGCTCTACGAGTACTGGGAGACTACCAACCTCGAGTCCCATTTCGGGCTCGGGTACTCGGGCCCGCCCGCCCAGTACATCGGCACCCAGACCAGGGCTGACGCCAACTACCTGGCCAATCGGCGGCCGGACGGCACGGGCGCGGTGTCCATCGAGACGGCGTCCAATGACGACCACAGCGACCCCTGGACCGACTCCCAGGTTGAGGAGCTCATCAAGCTCGGCGTGTGGCTCCACCAGCGCCACGGCATCCCGCTCCGGATCTGCCGCACCGCCTCCGACCCTGGCTACGGCTACCACCGGCTCCACGCCGCCTGGGCAGTCGGCGGCACTGATTGCCCAGGCGACGCCAGGGTGGCGCAGTTCAGGAGCGTGATCTTCCCCGCGATCGTCGCCCGCGCAACCGGCGCCCAGCCTCCGGCGCCCACCATCCCGCCCGTACCCACCCCCGCCCCCAGTCGGCGCCGCCGGCCGGGCGCCTACCGAGCGATCGGAGTCTGACCCATGACCACGCCTCCCACCAACCCGCCCGCGCCGGCCCGCACCAAGCCCGAGGGGATCATCCTCGTCAAGGGGCAGCCCGAGCAGGGCGACGGCAAGGCCGTCTTCGGCATCTGGCCGTCCGGCTACTGCCGCCGCATCACCGCCGCCGAGTACACCCTGTGGGGCTTCCCCGAGATCGACTACTGGATCCCGGCGAACCGCGACGACGAGTACAACCAGCTCCACGCTTACGACGCCGCCCTCAGGGGCTGAAGGGACTGACATGAAGCTCTTCGGAAGAGAGCCGGCGCTCTGGCTCGGCCTCGTCGCCATCGTTGTGAAGCTGCTCGCCGCCTTCGGCCTCGACGTGTCAGCCGAGCAGCAGGCCGTCATCAACGCGGTCGCTGCGGCTGCCGTCGGCCTGGTCCTGGCGGTGATGGCGCACGACGCGATCGGCGCCGCCGTCCTCGGTTTCGCTCAGGCCGTCCTCGCGCTGGCCGTCGGCTTCGGCCTGGACTGGTCCGCTGAGCAGCAGGCTGTCGTCCTCGCCGCGGCGTCTGCGGTCGTCGCGATGTGGGACCGGACGCAGATCACCGCACCGGTCCCCGCGAGGGCGCCGCTGCCCGTCCGGAGCGTGTAGATGTGGTGCCGTGCGGTCCGGCGGTGCCGCGCACTGCTGGGCCGCCGCGGCGCCTTTCTCCTGATCTTGGGTGTCGGCAAGACCTGCTGGGGGGTCGGCTTCCTCACCAACCCGCCCAGCACCCAGGGCCTCGGGCTCCTGACGCACTGGTATCCCATACAAGCCTGGGCTTGGCTATGGATCGTTGCCGGGCTCATCACCACCGCCTCCGCGTTCCTCAGAGTAGGACGCGACGGGGCGGGATTCGTCGCCGCACTGGTACCGCCGGCCGTGTGGGCGATCGCATACCTCGCCGCTGTCATCAGCGGCGACTTCTCCCGCGGCGCATGGGTCGCCGTCTGGTACCTGACCTCCCACGTGGGGGTGATCCTGTGGGCCAGCACGGTGCCGGAGTATGAAGTGCCAGAGTGCTCGGCCCAGAAAGCTGAGGGCGGATGAGCATCTGGTCAGGAGTCGTCGCGGCGATCGGCGCGCTGGGCGTCATCGTTGCCGGCGTGTTCGCGGCAAGAGCGACGAAGGCGGCGGCAGAGGCAACGGCCGAGGCGACGAGGGCCGCGGCGTTCGTCACCGCGGCGCCAGCAATGCGGGCCGAGGACTTGCGAATCCTCGAGGTGACGGTGAAACGAGTCGACGAGGAGAACGGGTCGCTCCGTGGCCGGCTCCATCGACTCGAGGTTCTCGTCCGCGCGTTCTCCTCGTATGTGGGACAGCTGACCGGGCAGATGCGATCCCACGGGATAGAGCCGCCGGCGCCGCCTGACGCGGTCGACGAGTACAACCGAACTGGAGTGTGAGCCGCCCCACCGCCGCCGCGGTGGGGCGCTTTGTTGTGCCCGAAGGTGCTGGCCCGCGATAACCCCCACGTACCGCCGCCCGGTTGGGGAACCGCACCTTGGATAAGATGCCATATCGGCAGTGTCATTTGGGGGTATTGTCCGACTCTTCAAAGGGTCGCGATTCGCCGCCGGCCGCCCCTCGCTCGCGCCGCCGCCGGTTCACGTACCGATGCAGGTTCCCAAGGATCACGTCGGTCAGCGGGCGGCCCTCTGCGGCAGCCTCTACCTTCGCCGCCTCCCACAGGTCGTCCGCGACCCGAATGTTGCGCTTCGGCGTGCGCCCGGTGGCTGGGCGTCCGGACCCCACAGGGGCGAACTTGCCATCCTCATTCGGCTGGATGACGTTCCACCGAGGCCGCTCCGCCCGAATGGCGATGGCTTCAGCTCGGGCCGCTGCCGGGCGCCCCTCGTGCCACTCAACCGTCCTGTTCGCCACGTCGACCCACCAAGCCTTCTGGCGCGCGTGGTACGACCAGCGAGTCGCAGTGTCGTTGGTGATGCCCACATAGAGAAGCTCCCCATCCGCGGCGAAAAGGCGGTAAAGGGCGGTGCGCTCAGTCACGGCTAGCTCCGCCCCGCTCTCGACTCTTCTTCCTCACCCAGTCATGCACAGCCTCAACGAGGGCCTCTGACGTCTTGCGCCCCTCAGCCGCGGCGATCCGCTCCAGCTCGGCCCAGAGTGCCGGCGGCGGCCGGAAGCTCTTGACCGGCGTCTGACCTGTTGCTGGCCTGCCCACCATGACCCCTCCCTCGATTGCTGTCATACAGAAATTAGCATCCACCTGCTTTGACCGGTTGACAAGGGGCAGCGGACGGAGCATTCTTGTAATACAGAAACCGCCTGCATGCAGGAGGAATGCACCATGGATGCAGACCGAAGCCGCAAAGCGGCGGACGCAGCCCAGCGGAAGGCAGACAAGCTGACGGCCGAGGCGGAACAGCGCTCCAAGCGAGCGTCCGACATGTACGGCCGATTCGCTGGCGGTCAACCGCTTCTCCCTGGCCACCATTCGTACCGCAGCGCCCGCCGGGCCAAGACCCGGGCAGACGCCGCCTCCGACCGAGCCCTCGACTCCTACATAGCGGCCGAGCGTGCTCAGGCGAAGGCGAAGTGGGCAAAGGCGGACGCTGAAGCGCGGACCGAAATCGCCGACACCATCGCAACCCAGTCCCGCCCGTGGGGACCCGCCGACTTCCAAGTCGGCGACACCGTCACCGTTCGCACCTTCGAAACGTCTACCAGCACCTACCGAGTCAAGCGGGTCAACAAGAAGACCCTCACCTTCGACGGAGGAGGTGGCGGCTGGGACGACCCCAAGCGCGAGTACGGCCGCGTCCTGTCCCGAACTCGGGACGGCGTCACCATCACCAACCCCGCAGACGGAGATGCCGCATGATCCGCGAAGATCGGTTCCTCATCAGCCGGAAGCCTTACGCCGTCGATCTCGGCAGCCTGCACGGCAGTCGGATGGAGACTCCTCAGGGGCGCAACGACTACTACTTTGACGGCCGGATCGGGGCCGTATGGTTCCGCCGCCGCAACGGCATGACCGTCGCCTGCATCGGCGAGCTATGGGATCTCCAGTACCCCGAGCCTGCCTCGGCGCGCGCATTCCTCGAGCAACACGAGGACGGCCGCTACGGCGGCGACTGTCAGGGACGTTGGGACGGCGTCGGTTACTGGGGTGCCGAACGGCCCGAGATCGTCGCCCAGCACCTTGCAGTGCTCCAGCCGATGCTTGCCAACTACCCAGCTCTCCCGCCCGGCTATGACGGCTGGTGGCGGTTCTGAGACTGCCCTACGCGAACGGTGCCCCGGCTGAAGGAAGCAGCCGGGGCACCGCCCGTACCGTACCCCGATTTGGAGACCACGTGACCGACCTCGTCCCACTCCAGCCCGGCACCAGCCCGGCCGCCTACGACCCGGCGACCCTCGCCGTCCTCGCCGCGATGGAGCAGGCTGCCGAGGAGCACCTCGACCGGATCCGCCCCCACAATACGAAGCGCGGGTACCAGAACGACTGGGCTCTGTGGCGGGAATTCCACCGCTGGCTCGCCGAACGCACCGGCCACGAACTGCCGCTGACCGCCGTCACCAAGGGGACGCTCGTCGGGTTCGTCGTCTGGCTCGACACGGTCAAGCTCGCCGCGCCCAACAGCATCGACCGGCGCATCACCGGCGTCACCGTCACCGCTCGAGCCCAGGGCGCCGAGGTCCCGAAGGCCGCGACCGAAGCCGCACGCCAAGCCCTCAAGCCGCTCAAGCTCGACCCCGACCGGATGGCCCGCGGCCGAGGCAAGGCAGCAGCAGCCACCCTCCAGCAGCTCCAGCAGATGGCCGCCGCCGCACCTGCCAGCCTCACCGGCATCCGCGACCGCGCGCTCTGGCTCATGGCGTTCGGCATCGCTGGCCGCTCCGCCGAGGTTGCTGCTCTCCGCGCCGACGGCATCACCCTCGTCAGCGAAGGCCTCGACGTACAGGTCCCGTCGGTCAAAGGCCTCCCCGGCCGCAAGGTCCGGGTCGCCTACGGCGCCAACCCGGACACCTGCCCCGTCCGCGCCTGGCTCACCTGGCGAGCAGCCGCGGGCATCACCAGCGGGCCGGCCTTCCTGCCCATCGATGTCCACGGGCAGCTCGGCACCACGGCCCTGTCCGCCAGCGGCTGCCGCGAGATCATCGCCCGCAGCGCCGAGCGAGCAGGGATCGCCGTCCGCCTTACCGGACACAGCATGCGGTCCGGGTTCATCACCGCCGCCCGCAAGGCCGGCAAACGAGAAGAGAAGATTCGGGCCCAGTCCGGGCACGCCGCCAACTCGCCAGTGTTCTGGGGCTACATCCAGGAGGCTGACGCCTGGACCGAGGCTGCGTCCGAGGGCATCGGGCTCTGACTAGGACTTAAGGGAACGTTATGCGCTAGAGCCCCCGCCTTCGGGCAGGGGCTCTGTGTGTTTCACGAGGCCCCTCGACCCGGAAACGCCTGAGCGCCCACCCCCTCAGGGGATGGGCGCTCAGAGGGTCCGCCTCGCCTTGATGAAGCCCCGGCGGACCCAACTTCGCCCACAGAGGCGATGCGGGGCACGTTACGCCCCCGGCGATCCCAGCCGCAAGCAGAACCCGGAACCCTCATTGCCGAGGATTAGGCCGGTTCACCTGCGCCACACATTGACCTTCTCTGTGCTCAACATGGGCGCACCGTCGGGCCCTTTCACATAGGCCGGGATCCAAGTCTGCCTGCGGAGCATCCGGTCAGGCCCGTGGGCTTGGTTTCGCCAGTGCCCTGAGACGACCCATCGGTGGCGGTAGCGGCGACCTGCTACATCGTCCCCCTCGACAGCATCCTGCGTCCCGGGCAGGTACTGCCGGCGGAGCGTCGTCACGGTCACCTCGGGATCTCCCAGCCCCGCCCTAGCAGAGCTCCGCGCCTCAGCCGCAGGCGGCCGCTCCTTGACACGCTCAACCAGCGCAGGCTGTTGCATCAGCAGCCATGCGGCCGCCAAGGCTGCCACGATCGGGGCCGGCAGCTGTCCGTCGAGTCCTGCCAGCGAGACCGGCTCGGCGGTCACCGGCAGAGTTTCCCCGTAAATTGGGATCATGGGCGGCATCTGATCGGCGACGAGAGTCATGCCGTTCCGGGACTGCACCTCGCTTGCGAGGCGACTGCGGGACATGAGCAGCCACACCATGAGACCCCTTTCGTGGGGCCCCCAGACGATGCCCTCAACTGGAATCTGTACCCCACCGGTGTCCATGGAGCCGATTCCGTCTGCCCACCAGAGGAGACCACAGGGAGACGGGCGGTCCACGACGGCCCACCGCGCCGCGGCAAGCTGGGCGCCGGCCGACATGGCCAGGGCCGCCATCTCAGGGGTCACCCAGTACATGTCGGCGTTGCGCAGATTGGTTGCGAGCCCATCTAAGCCTGACTGCAGGCCTTCGCCCATCTTCGAGCGAAGCTGCGAGGCGGGGCTGTCGAGATGGCTGAGGAACTGCCGACGCATCCTGGGGAGGTGGGACGGGCGGACGTTCACGCTGACTGGTCCTGCTTGTCGGTGCGGGCGCCCCGGCCCGGACGGGCGGCGAGAGCGTCCTTGACGTCGCCGACCCGGTAGAGGGCCTGCACCCGCCCGCTGTCCGGGTGCGGCCGGTACTTGAAGGGCTTCAGGCCCAGCCGGGACATGGCTGCCGCTGCGGCCTTCGCCGGGTCTTTCGCCTTGGACTCGAGCAGCCAGCGGCCGATGGCGTCCAGCGTGTACAGCTCGTAACGTTCGAAGATGTCGGCCGGGTCGAAGTCGATTCCCTCGATGATCGCCTTCAGGTCGAGGGCGCCATCCTCGTCCTGCGGGTAGCCGTCGAACTCGCCGGGCTCGGGGTAGGCCGGGCCGATGAACTCGTCGCCGCACAGGGAGATGTCGGACGGGAGCGCCGCGTCGATGGCCTGGCGGTATGCGAGGTGGATGCTGTCCATGTCGTAGTTGTCGGCGTCTTCGCTGCCGAGGTAGTTGTTGAGGTCGGTCTCGGGGCTGGTCTCGTAGTTGTTGATCGTGTTGCACCAGGTGCCGTATGAGGTGGTCGTCCGGTAGGTCATGGTCGTCTCCTTGCGGTTAGAGGGCTGCGATGGCGTTGCGGATGCCGGCGACGGCGGCGTGGAAAACTTCGAGGCGGCTGGCTTCGCGGGACTCGCCAAAGCCGAAGCGGCAGTGGAACTGTCCATCGGCCAGGTCGTACCAGAGCTTGTCGATGCTGGTGGCGAGCTTGTAGCCCTGGCTGTTGGAGATCAGTTCACCCTGCCAGTAAGCGCCGGAGATGTTGCCGGTCTTGTAGTGGCTGGTCTCGAGGCCGGCGAGCTGGGCGGGGTTGTTGAAGTAGATGCGGTCCATGTCGCCGCGCTGCCAGCGGCTTCCACCGATTGCGACAAGGTTCTCAGGGGTGATCTCCACGGTCTTGGCCTCCTTGCGGCGGCGGGCTCCGATGGCGATTCGGCGGGCGAGGGAGGTGGCGTCAATGACCCAGCGGCCGGCGGTCTTGGTGGCGGCGATGACTCCGCGGCGGGCCCAGGTGCGGATGGTGGCGACGGTGACCTTGGCCTCGGCGGCGGCGGTGCTGGTGTTCATCGGGTTCCCCTCCCCTTGCGATGCCTCAACTATGCTGTACGTACAGCGAAGTTGGCAAGAGGGGTAACTCGAAAGAGTGACAAGGGACTTAAGGGCGGACGCGCAGTCGCAGGTCGGAGGCTTGAGGGGCTCAGTCCAGCACGCCGAGCTCCGTGTCGGGCCGACAGTGCGGGCACGCCTCAACCCCGTCAACGAGGGCCTGTCGCGCCTGGTCTGCGGACGCTGGCCGGCAGCGCTTCGAGGCGTCCCAGCAGGTGCCGACGTGCACGCGGACGGGGCGGTGGCCGACGCCGATGCCCTGCTCGATCAACCACGCTGGCGGCGGGAGCGGCTCGCGGCGGGCAGCGTCGGCCGCGGCCTGCGCTTCGGCTTCCGTGATCTGCTGCCGGACCCGCTCGAGGCTCAGAGCGAGCCACGTCTCCAGGGTGCGGAGGCGAGGCAGGTCGGGCGGCAGATCGGACATATGTTCGAGTCTACGCTGATCGACGCATGACCACTGTCAGTGCCAGGTGGGAGCATGAACACATCACATCCGAGCGATTGCCCGCTGGCTGCGGCTGCTACTCGGACTCGCCCGCCCGCCGGATGCGTGCCCGGCGGGCGGAGCACTGTCAGGCCTCAGGTCTGTCCGCTAGTGTGGCAGTGAGCCCCTGATACGGGCAGGCGTGCCAAGCGGCTGTACACCGCTTGCGCTGGGTCGGGCCGCGCGAACCCGTGCGTCCGGGAGGGGCATCAAGCCCCGGCCCGGCCCCTACGACTCCTCTTCGCCGAGGTGTCGGACGGCCTTCTTCAGCTCCGCCTCGACCTGATTCCGCGGCTCCCCGATGGCCTTCGCGTACTCGGTGACCGCGGTCTGCACCTCGGCGGCCCGCTCTCGCCACAGCTCCCAGCCCTCGTCGGACGGGTTCTCCCGGACCTCGGCCCATGCCTCGTCGGAGGCGGTCTGCAAGCGGATCAGGTCGGGAGTCAGTTCGATAGCCACCGGGCGATCCTAGGCGGCCAGCTCCTGCTCGGCCCGCATCGCCACCACCCACGCGTCGACCAGCTGGCGGTACTCCTCCGAGCCGGCCCGGCCCGACAGCACCAGGCCGCGGATGGCGTCGTTCAGCTCGGCCGCGGACATGCCATCGAGGATCATGTCGCACAGGATAGCGAGCACCACCCACAAGCGCCCCGGCCGCCCATAGGGTGACCCCATGATTCGAGCAGTTGTCTTCGACGTCGGCGAGTGCCTGGTAGACGAGACCCGCGAGTACGGGACTTGGGCCGACTGGCTCGGCGTCCCCCGCCACACTTTCGCCGCCATGTTCGGCGCCGTCATCGCCCAGGGCCGTGACTACCGCGAGGTGTTCCAGCCGTTCAAGCCCGGCTTCGACCTGACCGCCGAGCGCGAGGCCCGCGCCGCGGCCGGCCAGCCCGAGCACTTCGACGAGAGCGACCTCTACCCCGACGTGCGGCCCGCCCTCGCCAAGCTCCGCGCAGACGGCCTGTGGCTCGGCATCGCCGGCAACCAGACGGTCAGGGCCGGCGGGATCCTGCGCTCGCTCTTCACCGAGGACGTCGACCTCATCGGCACCTCCGACGACTGGGGCGCATCGAAGCCGGACCCGACCTTCTTCGAGCGGGTCGCCGAGGTCGTGCCCTTCGAGAACGACGAGATCCTCTACGTCGGCGACCGCGTCGACAACGACCTCCGCCCCGGCGCCGCCGCCGGCATGCACACCGCGCTCATCCGCCGCGGCCCCTGGGCCACCATCCAATGGGACACCGACGAGGCCCGGACCCTGCCCACGTTCCGCGTGGAATCGCTGGCCGAGCTGCCGGGCCTCATCGCCGAGTTCAATTCGCGAGAGCGCTGAGCATCGCACCCCAGCTGTACAGCCGGTCATCCAGGTCACGGACGCACGGCTCGCCCTGCCACGGGGCGAGCTCGCGCCGCACGGCCCGGACCCGCTCCATCCCCGTCGCGTACCAGTGCGTCTCCAGCAGGTCGAGCGCCCGCACCGCGTACTCGCACGCAGCCTCCGGCCTGCCGGCGGCCGCCTCCACCGCGGCCAGGTCGCCAAGCACGACCGTCCGCTGCTTGTCGGCATCCGGGGGCAGCGCCTCCAGCACACCCAGCAGAGTCTCCCGGGACTGTGGCAGATGCCCCGCCCGCAGCTGCGTGTTCCCCTTGAACGCCGCCAGCCGGACCGGGCTGAACCAGTCCAACCACTCCGGGCTGCGCTCGTCCCCGCCCGCGGCCAGCACGTCCTCGGCGTGACCGATCAGGTTCAGGGCGGCCCGAGTGTTCCCGCAGCGGGTCTCGCACTCCGCCTCGACCGCGTCCAGCCACGCCAGCAGCTCCGCCGATGCCGGACCCCGCCGCGCGGCCGTCCGGGCCATAGCCATCCGCTCGCCGGCTCCCGCCCGGTCACCCGCCCAGCCCGGCACGAACGCGTTGTGGGCGAGGATCGCGGCACCCAACAGGGCATCGTCGGCGTCGCCCGCGGCCTGCAGCGCACGCAGCCACGTCTCACGCGCCCGGCCCGGCTCGGTCAGGTCGAAGAACTCGATGCGCCCGGCCAGCAGGTAGCTCTCGGCGAGCGCCGCCGCGACAGTCCGCCGGATGACACCGGATGTCGCCGGCACCAGTGCCGCGCCCAGAGCGGTGTGCGCCACCACCGACGGATGCAGAGTGGCCGGCGCGACCGTCCAGTACAGACGCCGGTGAGCGCGCGTGACCGCCGCGAAAGCCGAGGCCGCGGACGCCGGTTGAGCAGCGTTCGGCACAGCGATGGGGGCGCCTGGCGGAGTACGCAAGACGCGGCCGGCCCCGACGGGCTGCGCGGCAGTGAAGCCGAGATCCTCGATCGACGCAACGCCCAACAGGTCCACCAGCACGCGCTGCACATCCGGGTACGGCACCGGCGGATCGGCAGACTCCCAGCGGCGCACCTGCCGGGCGCTGACACTCAGGCCGCGCGCAGTCAGAGCGTCCGCGAGATCCTGCTGCGAGCGGTATCCCGCTGCCTGCCGCGCCGCCCTCAGCCGCGCATTGCCTAGCGGTCGGGACATCCCAACCTCCATGAGTCGTAGGGGCGGTGGCCAGTCTCGCAGCCAGGCCGAGACGCGGCCATGAATCACCCGCACGAGACCACAGACGTCCGCAAAGCGGCCAGCAAGAGGCCGCTCCATGTCCTCGCCCTGCGTCCGCTTTCGGGCCACGCTGTGCACCACCACCCGCCACCGAGGCATGGAGCACACCTGTGGCCAGCCAAGACACGGACACCTTCTGTCATCTGCCGCACCCCTGGATCGGTCAGACCGTTCGCGACATCGCCTGCGGGCAAACAGGCCGGCTGACAGCCGTTGTCCAGGAACCCGCCGGCTTCGCCTCCGGCCGGCCCCGCCAACCGCGCTTGGCCTACATCCGCGCAGCCTCGGGGGTCGAGTGGACCACCGCTGTCAGCAACCTCGAGCTGGCCACCTAGACACCCGCCCCTCCCAGCGGCGGCCGGGAGGGGCGGGAACTGACGCCTGGCTGATTTGCGCCCATGAATCTTCGGCAGGCGACAGGAGTCACTGACCCATAAGTGCTGGCCACAGCCTGCCGGTTGGTGACAGATTCGCACCCCGTGCGCGCTCTGCGTGTGCATATCTCCGCTGGCACTCTGTTGAATGTTGCATATGCCAGGCAGGATGGGGGTATCGGCCGGGTGACCGAAACCCGCCGCTGCGGCGTGGTCTACGGCATGAGGTGCTTGATCGGGATGCGGAGGGCGTTGGCGATGCGTAGCAGGTGGCTAAATTTCGCGTCCCCCGTGCCGTGCTCGATCCGCTGGACAGTGGAGCGGTCGATTTCGGCGAGTTCGGCCAGCCGTTCCTGCGTCAGGTTCTCGTGGATACGGGCTACGCGGACACGGTCACCGAGGCTTTTGAGGGCATCGCGGATCCACTGAGGTTGTTCGGCTGGCACCTGGCTAGGTCAGCCGAACAAGATCATCTTGTCAGCAGCAGAATAGCGGCATTGTTCGATCATGGCCTTGCCGGGCCACTAGTGGGCGTCCGCCAGGAACCGAATGTATGTTCACTTCCACGAGTGGACCTCAGGCCGGGCGGACACCGCCCACAGGAACGGCCGCACGGCGCATGGCCCCACCGCCAGCAACGCTGGGGAACGCGTCGAGCGGCAAGGCGGCCCCCCTCCAGTGCACGGAGGGGGGCCGCCGCATTTGGGCCGCTGACCTGCGGCTAAGGGCTTGCCCCATAGGGGGAATTTAGGGGGCGCGCTCCTGTAGCGGGACCGCTCTGAGCCGTAGTCAGACCGTTCAGAGGCGTAGGGAAACTGTAGTCACATGGCGAAGGCCCAGGCTGAGCGACGCTCTGACCTGGGCCTTCTCCGGCATATAGGCCGGTCACACCGGTGGGCGCGGACGGTTTCGAACCGCCGACATCTGCTTTGTAAGAGCAGCGCTCTACCCCTGAGCTACGCACCCGTGGACGAGTGGACAGCCTACATGGCGGGCACGGCCCCCACGCAAACCCGTTCCCGTGGGAGAGAATGGGCGGAGCAGGCGGGGTATGGCGGACGCGTACGGGAGAGGGATTGTGACGACGGCATCCCGGCGGTGGTTCGGCGGGCGGGGCGAGAGTCGGAGGGCGGATGCGCAGGCGGCCAAGGATGCCGCCGCCGCCGCGTTCTACGAGCTGGACACCGCCCAGCGGGATCTGCGGATCTCGCTGGAGACCATCGCCGCCGCGGACGGCTCGCCGGAGGCCCGGCGGGCGGGCGAGGCGTTCGCCGCGCTGGGGCAGCGGATCGACCAGGCGAGCCACGTCTACATCGAGGCGGTCGACGCGCACGACCTGGACCGGCCCGAGCTGGACGGTGCCGTTGCGGCGCGGGCCCGGGACGAGCTGGGGCGGGCACGCGACGGGCTCGTCCAGGCCAAGGCCGAGCTGGACCGGTTCGCCCAGGGGATCCAGCCGCTGCTGGAGCAGGCGGAGTCGCAGCTTGCACGGGTCGTGCCGGCGCGGGAGCGGGCCCGGGCGGCGCTGCTGGCGGCGAGCACGGCGTTGGACGAGGTCCGCGGCAAGGGGATGCGGGCCGACGAGCTCGCGGCGCGGCTGGCCGCGCTCGGGCCGGAGCTGACCCGGCTCAACCAGGGCGCCGCGCAGCACGGGGTGCAGGAGACCATCCGGCGCGCGGACCGGATCCTGCGCGACGCCGAGGCGATACGCGCGGAGCTCGTCCGGTTGCCGGAGCGTGCCGCGGAGGTCGACCGGCGGCTGGTGAGCCTGCGCACCCGCGCACAGGCCCTGCGCAATCGGGCGGACCGGGTGGATCCGGTGCTCAGCGAGCTGCGCCGGCGGTTCAGCGCGGAGTGCTGGCAGGACCTGCAGCACGTGCCGGACCAGGCGGTACGGGACGTGGCCCGGGCGGAGGAGCAGCTGCGCGAGGCCGGGCAGGCGCGCGAGGAGCAGCGCTGGGGGGACGTGACGGCGCTGGTGGAGGCGGTCCGGGCCGCGCTGGACTCCACCGACGAGGCGGTGTCGGCCGCGCAGGACCGGCTGACGCGGCTGGAGGCGGTCGCGCGGGACCCGCAGGCGGAGGTGCAGCGGACCCGGTTCGCGATCCGGGATGCGCAGCGGCTGGCGATGGAGGGCCGCAGTGTGCCCGATCCGCGGCACGCGGGTCCGCTGGACGCCTCGGTGGCCCGGGTGGACCGGGCGCTCGCCGCCCTCGAGGGCCGGCATCCCGACTATTGGCACTTCCTCCAGGAGATGGAGGAGGTCCGGGCGGCGGTCGGCCGGGTGGTGGCTGACATCCGGGGCGGGCGCGCCCTCGGCTGATCGGCTGATCCGTGTCCTGGTCCGTGGCCCTCTGCCCTGGGTTGCGTCCGGGTTTCCTGCGGTGTGTGCCGGGTTGTTCCCGTGGGGGCATCGGCGGATGCTGGAAGGTCCAGGGACCGGAGCCCGGAGCAGAGGAGGGGCGGTATGGCTGCCCACACCTTCCACAGGCCTCGTGCAACCCGTGCAGCCCGTGCGCCCGCGCCGTCCCCCGCGCCGCCGCATGCCCCGTACGCGCCGCATGCCGCCTACGGGTGCCACGAGGAGCACGAGAACTACGCGCCCTACGTGCCCCACGAGCCGTACACGACCCATGAGCCCCCGGAACGCTTCCGGCTGCTGCGCCGGATGATGCATCCGGTCGAGGCACAGCTCGACGAGCACCTGCCCGCCGACCACAAGCTCAGCAAGGTGTACCGGGTCGGGGCGGGGCTGACCGGGCTGCTGCTGGTGGTCTTCGGGATCCTGGGGCTGATGGACCGGATCGGGTTCTTCGACACCGGCGGCGACCGCGTCCTCACCCTCAACACCAACGGCGCGCTGAGCGTCCTGTCGATCTGCGTCGGGCTGCTGCTGTTCGTCGGGATGGTGATCGGCGGGAACTTCGCCTCGACGCTGAACATCGTGCTGGGGCTGGCGTTCATCGCGAGCGGGTTCGTCAATCTCGCCCTGCTGGACACCGGTCTGAACTTCCTCGCCTTCGAGATCCAGAACGTGCTGTTCAGCTTCGTCGTCGGCGTGATGCTGATGTGGTTCGGGATGTACGGGCGGGTGGGCAGCGCGCTGCCGCACGACAATCCGTACTGGCGGGCCCGCCACCCGGAGCAGGCCCTGCGGGAGGACCGCACCCGCGCCCGGACGCGGACCGTCGGCGGGTAGCCCCCTGCCCGCGGGCCCGCGGACGGCTACGCGGCTACGCGGAGGAGGCCGCCGCGAGGACGGCCTCGGCAGCGCCGGTACGGGCGTACAGCACCGAGCGGCCGGCCCGGTGGGAGCTGACCAGGCCCGCCTCGCGCAGCGCGATCAGGCACTGCGAGACCCGGGCCGGGGACAGGCCGGTGCGGTGCGCCAGCTCGGTGGTGGAGGCCGGGCTGTCCAGCTCGGTCAGGAGCAGGGTGCGCGAGCGCCCGAACACCGCGGCGAGCGAGGTGCCGACCGCGGCGCCGGAGGGCCGGGCCGCCCACAGCGAGCCGGTGCCGCGCGCCGGGTAGACCAGTTGCGGCGGGTCCGGCGGGGCGACCCGGGTGGACAGGCCGGTCCCCTTGAACACCGAGGGCAGCAGCACCAGCCCCGGGCCGGCGGTCGCGCGGTGCAGGGTGTGCCGCCGGCGCGCCAGCCGCAGGGCGTCGCCGGTCCAGCTCACGCCGGGGTGGAGGTCGCCCAGGAGCCGGGCGGCTCCGTGCTCGGCGGCCTGCCGGGCGCGGTGCAGGACGTCGGCGTCGAGCACGGTACGGATGCGGGCCCAGTACGGGGCGACGGCCAGCTCCCACAGGGCCTCGATCTCCTCGGCGACGCGCGCCAGCCGCTCCTCGGGCTGCGCATGCAGCGTCCGCAGGCGCGGGCCGAGGCGGCCGCCGCGGTGGTGGGCCAGGTGGTCGAGGTCGTGGCGGACCCGGAGCGCGGGGGCGGCCCTGACCTCGGCGAGCTCCTGCTCCAGTGCCGGGGCCGGGCCGGCGGGCGCCGGGGTGAGGAAGTCGGGCGCGTACCCGGCGGCCGGGATCAGCTCGGCGAGCCATCCCCGGTCCAGCCCGGCGGCCGCCACGCGCGGCCGCACCTGCTCGAGCCAGGGGCGGTGTACGGGGTGCCCGGCGAAGCCGGTCCCGCCGACCGGCCCGCCACCCGCCCCGTACGCCCCGTACCGCAGCAGCCGGAAGGCGCCGACGGCCTGCCACAGCGGCGAGACGGCGAAGCGCATCCGCGCCAGGTCGCCCGCCGAGAAGGCAAGGACCGCCTGCCGTCCGGCCGCCGCATCCCGCCGCCCGGCCCTCGCACCCCTCGCAGCCACGCCACCGCCCCTCCCGCATTCAGTCATGGCTGAATCAGTGGCGGCCCACCCTATCCCGCAGTGATCATTCCGGCATGACCCAAGAGATGACCAGCGCAGCGGCTTCGGGCACCTGGACCCTCGGCGACCTGCGCGTCCACCGGATCGGCTTCGGCGCGATGCGCCTGCCGCAGGACGGCACCGCCTTCGACCCCGACGCGCCGCCCGGCGACCGCGACCGGGCGATCGCCGTGCTGCGCCGCGCCCTCGAGCTGGGCGTCAACCACATCGACACCGCCGCCTTCTACTTCTCGCGGCTGCGCTCCGCGAACGAGCTGATCAACCGGGCCCTCGCCCCCTACCCCGACGACCTCGTCATCGCCACCAAGGTCGGCCCGGGCCGGGACGCGTCCGGGGCATGGTTGCCGCACGCCACCCCCGACCTGCTGCGCGGCCAGGTCGAGGAGAACCTGCGCCAGCTCGGCCGTGACCACCTCGACCTCGTGAACCTCCGGATCGTGGGCACCGACTCGATCGCCGAGCGGTTCGGCGCACTGGCCGAGCTGCGCGAGGCAGGCCTCATCCGCCACCTCGGCCTGTCGAACGTCCAGCCGCACCAGCTCGCCGAGGCCCGTGCCATCGCCCCCGTCGTCTGCGTGCAGAACCCGTACGGCCTCGGGGTGCGCCCGGAGCAGGAGGAGTTCGTCCGCAGCTGCGGCGAGCAGGGCGTCGCCTTCGTCCCCTTCTATTCCATCGCCGGTGCGGGCCGCGAGGCGGGCGTGCGCGCACAGGCCGGCGCAGCGGCCGGGGCGCAGGCCGGGCAGGGCACCGATGCCGCGGTCCTCTCCGTCGCTCAGGCCCACGGGGCGAGCCCGGCGCAGGTCCGGCTGGCGTGGACGCTGCACCTCGGGGAGCACGTCCTGGCCATACCCGGCACCGGGAATCCGGACCACCTGGCCGCCAACGTGGCCGCGGGCGCGCTGCGGCTGTCCGAGGACGAGATGCGGCTGCTCGACACCGCCCACCGCAGCGCGGGCCCCACCGGCTGAGCCGGGCGCCGAACGGGCCGCGCCGGACCCCACCGGACCCGGCCGGACCCGGCCGGCGCCGGGGCACTGGCGCGCCGGCGCGGGCTCGGTAGCCTTGGGGCATGCCTCGTTACGAATTCCGCTGCCGGACCTGCGACGACACCTTCGTGGTCAGCCGGCCCATGGCCGAGTCGTCCGCGCCCGCCGACTGCCCCGCCGGACACTCCGACACCGTCAAGCTGCTGTCGGCCGTCGCCGTCGGCGGCACCAGCAGCGCCCCCGCCCCGTCCGGCGGCGGCTGCTGCGGCGGCGGAGGCTGCTGCTAGCCCCGCCGCTGCGGCCGACCGGGGAGCGGCAGGTGCCCGTCAGCGCTTGCGCGACAGGGTCAGCCCGTCGGAGATCGCCAGCAGCACCGACTCCATCCGCGGGTCCGCCGCCACGTGGTCGTTGTACGCGCGCACACCGGCCGCGGCGCCCGTCGCCGACTCGTCCAGGACGCTGCCGTGGAACAGGGTGTTGTCCGTGACGATCAGCCCGCCCTGGCGCATCCGCGGAACCAGCTCCTCCCAGTAGGCGATCTGGCTCTCCTTGTCGGCGTCCACGTACGCCATGTCGATGTGCGGCTCCTGCGGCATCGCGCGCAGCGTCTCCAGCGCCGGCGCGATCCGCAGGTCGATCCGGTCGGCGACGCCCGCCGCCGTCCAGGCCTCCTTCCCGTACGCGGTCCACTCCTCGGAGATGTCGCAGGCGATCAGCACCCCGTCCGCGGGGAGCGCCTGCGCCATCGAGAGGGTGGAGAAGCCGGTGAAGGTGCCGATCTCCACGATGCGGCGGGCGCCCGTCAGCCGCACCAGGAAGGCGAGCAGCGGGCCCTGCTCCTCCGCGGACTGCATGCCCGCCACATCGGGGAACTTCGCGTACGTCGTCTCGACGAGCCCCTGCTGGACCGGGTCGAGCGGGGGGTTGTGGTCGAGCACGTAGCGGTAGAGCTCGTCAGTGATCTTGGTCGTGTTGCCCTTGGTCATGCGCCAAGTGTGCCCACCCCGAGCCCGGTTCGGGCGGTCCGGGCAAACGCCCGCACGATTTCCTCGCCCGCCAGGACGCCCTTTTCGGCCAGGGCCGTGACCGACGGCGCGTGCCAGGCCGCGTCGGCCAGTTCGCCGTGGCCGGGCCGCCAGGCGGCGTCGGCCGCCAGCAGCAGGTCGGCGTCGAGCAGGGAGTCCCCGGCCGCGAGGGTGGTGGTGGCGCCGGTGCGGCGGGCCACCTCGCGCATGGCCGCGCTCTTCGTCAGCGGCCGCGGCACCGCGTAGATCTTGCGGCCCTGGAGCGAGACGGTCCAGCCGCGGGCCTCGGCCCAGGCCGTCAGGGCCTTGAGCCACTCCGGCGGCACCTGCTCCCGCTCCACCACCAGGTAGGCGAAGAGGTCCTCCGCCACGCGCGCCTTGCGCAGCCAGGCCGGGTCGGCCGTGGCCAGCAGGTGCCCGTGGACCTCCTCCAGCGGGGCGCACTCCTCGGCGAGCCGGGCCGCGACCCTGCGCCGCCAGTCCCGGTCCGGGACCCCGTCCACCAGCAGCTGGCCGCCGTTGGCGCAGATCGCGTACGGCGCCGGGCGGCCGGGGAAGCGGATGCGCTGGTACTGCTTGCGGGTCCGGGTCGTCGTGGGCACGAACACCACTGCCGGGTCGGCGGCCAGTTCGGCCAGCAGCGCCGCCGCCGTCTCCGTCATGTACGACAGCGGCCTGCTCTCGTGGACCTCGACGCACAGCAGCCTCGGGGCCTGAGCGTCCGGCATGGTCAGGCCGAGCGCGGCCGTCGAGTAGATGAGGGTGCGGTCGAGGTCACTGGCTACCAGGACGGTCACTTGGAGGCCACAGCCTTTCCGTCGGCGCCGGTCGCGCCGCGCGTGAAGCGGGGGTGGATGAGTCCTACGCAGGTGTACGGCAGGCCGTCGACCTCCTCGACCGGCACGCCGCGCTGCTCGGCGAGCAGCCGTACGTGGTCCAGGTCGGCCCCCGCGCCGCGCTGCGCCAGGATCTTCCAGGGCACGCGGCGCAGCAGGACGCGCGTCGTCTCGCCTACGCCCGGCTTGACCAGGTTCACGTCGTGGATGCCGTACTCCTCACTGATCCGCTCGACGGCCGCCCAGCCCTCCCAGGTCGGGGTGCGGTCGGCCGCGAGCAGCTCCTTGACCTCGGCGGCGACGTCCTCGGCGACCTCGTCGAAGCGGGCCGCGACGGTGTCGACGAAGTCGGCGGAGACGTCGGCCCCGGCGAGCTCGCGGTAGAACTTCGCGCCGTGGAAGTCGGCGGGCCCGACCAGGTCGGACCTGAGCACCGTACGCGATATCAGTCCGGAAACGGTGGAGTTGAGGCAGGCGGAGGGGATCAGGAAGTCCTCGCGGGTGCCGTACGTGGCCACGCACGAGCCAGGGTCGGCGAGGACGACGACGTCCGGGTCGAACGCCGGGCCCCCCTCCCGCTCCTGATGGGCCTTCAGCGCGACGGCCAGCTCCCGCGTGATGGCGCCCTTGCCGGTCCAGCCGTCGACGAAGACCACGTCGGCCGGATCGTGGTGGGCGGCCAGCCAGCGCAGCGCGTTGGCGTCGATGCCGCGGCCGCGCACGATGGAGACGGCGTAGTGCGGCAGGTCCAGGCCGTGCCGGGCCTTGGCCCAGCGCCGCATCAGCACGCCGACGGGGGTGCCGGCGCGGGCCAGGGAGACCAGCACCGGGGACGGGGTCCGCTCGGCGAGGACGGTCTCGGTGACCGTGCCGACCGCGCGGGCGATCCGGGCGGCGGAGCCGGCGAGTGCGCTGCGGTAGAGCTCCTGGTAGCGCTCGGACGGCTGGTACTCGACGGGCAGCGACTCGGCGTAGTGCGCGCCGCCCGCCTGGATGGCCTCCTCGCGCTCCTCGGTCGGCGCCTCCAGGGCCACGCCGGAGAGGTCCTGCAGGAGCCAGCCGACGTCCTCGGCGGCGTACGAGGAGAAGGCGGGGCCGCGCAGCGGCTCGGGCATGGTCGGCTCCTGCCGGTCGGGAGAGGCGTGGCGGCGGCCGCCGGGGCGGTCCGCGCCGGGAGTGTACGAGGGCACGACCGCGAGGACGACCCGGCCGGTGTGCGGGGCGAGGCGGGCGAGGAGCCCGTCGGGGGCGTGCAGTTCGGCCGTGTCCGCGCAGCTGTCGACCACGGCGACGACGGTGTCGAAGCCGGCCCCGGCGACGTTGTACGCGTACCGGTCGCCCGGGCCGTCGGCGGGGGCGTCGTGGGCGGGGAAGACGAGCCGGGTGCGGATCGCGTAGCCGGGGTCGTCGACGGCGAGGACGGGTGAGCGGGTGGTGGTGGAGAAGCGGACCTCGGCCGCCGCCCCGGACTCCTCCAGGGCCAGCGCGAGGCGCAGCGGCGCGTACATCAGCTCCTCGTTGCCGAGCACGAGGACCCGCCCGGCCCGCCCGCCCGGCCCGCTCCGCCCGGGCGCCTCGCCCAGCGCGTCGGCGAGCT
Source organism: Streptomyces sp. NPDC046866 (assembly GCF_040704625.1). Lineage (NCBI taxonomy): Bacteria > Bacillati > Actinomycetota > Actinomycetes > Kitasatosporales > Streptomycetaceae > Streptomyces > Streptomyces sp. NPDC046866. The sequence continues at coordinate 147,000 of NZ_JBEYXN010000009.1, read as the reverse complement.
GCCGGGCCAGGGCGGGCAGGGCGGCCTCGAGCCGGGCCCGGTGCGCGGGGGTGAATCCGTGCCGCCCGCCGTCGGGGACCCCGGCGGGCCAGTCCAGCGCGACCCGCCGGACGGCGGCCGGGCCGGCGCCGCGCGCGGCGGGCACCCGCGGCGCCGGGGCCGCGGCCGCGCCGCCCGTTTCGTACCGCTCGACCGGCGACTCGTACCGCTCGACCGGCGTCTCGTACTGCTCGACCAGCGCCTGTCCCCTGGCCAGGACGCCCTCGGGCAGGTGCACCGTGCCGGAGGCGACGGCCAGGAGGTCGACGCGCGCGCCGATCTCCCCGGCGAAGGCGGTGAGCCGCTCGCGGTCGGCCGCGGAGCGCATGTCGACCAGGGCGACGACGACGTAGTGCGTGCGCGGGTGGCGGGCGTGCAGGTCGCGGATGGTGTTCAGGACGGTGTTGCCGGTGGAGAACTCGTCGTCGACGAGGACCAGGGGCCCGGTGCCCGCCAGCAGCTTCGGGTCCTCGGGCAGCAGCAGGTGCGAGGTGGCGTGCGAGTGCGACTCCTCGAAGCCGCCGGCCGCCCTCACGCCCGGCACGGGCCGGCGGGTGGAGTGCAGGTAGGGCGCCGCCCCGAGCCCGTCGGCCACGCAGTGGCCCAGGCCCGTCGCGGTCTCGGCGTACCCGAGGACCACCGCGGAGGCCGGGTCCTCGCCCGAGGCGTCGAGCAGGGCGCGCACCCGCTCCCCGAGCCCGTACCCGGCGGCGTGGACGGCCCGCGGGGACTGCGGGACGTGCTTGCCGAGGATCCGGGAGACCAGCAGGTGGGCCCGCTTGGGGTTGCGCCGCAGGGCGAGGCCCAGCAGCTCCTGCAACCGTGGCGCCCCGGGGGCGCCGGCTCCTTCCAGGCGTACGCCCAGCCGCTCCGCGACCCAGGTTCCGGACCAGACCGCTTCGATCGTCTTGCCTTTCTTCGTGGCCGGCCCGGCCGGACCGGCCGGATCCGGGCCGAGCGAGTCGGCCGAGGTGGACACGGGCCCGCTCACACCTGGAGCCCGGCCGTGAGCAGGTCGACGAAGCCGACGTCCTCCTTGGCCACGCCGAAGACCTCGGCGCGCAGCATGGTGCGCTCGGCCCAGGCCCGGTGGGGCTTCACCTCGTTCATCTTGTTCGTGTAGGCGGAGCGCATGACCCCGCCGCCGTTCCGCTCGGGGCGAAGGATGTCCTGGGCGTCGCTGAACTCCTCGTGGGAGACCACTGAGAGGGCGTGCACGGGGGTGACGTGCGAGGGGTGGATGCAGGTCTTGCCGAGGAGCCCGTTGGCCCGGTCGAGCTCGATCTCGCGCAGCAGCCCGTCGAGGTCGTGCTCGATGAGCGCGGTGCGCAGCTCCTCGACGCCCTCCTGGAGGAAGGGGCTGCGCCGCAGCTGCGGCTTGAACAGGCGCTGCTGGTGGCGGAAGTACTCCCAGACGGGTCCGGTGACGGTGAAGCCGGTGCCGTCGGCACGGCTGAGCACGTTCACCACGTCGGCGATGACCCCGGCGACGATCTGGATGTCGTACGCGGTCATGTCGGGGGTGCGGCGCAGGCCGTACACGGAGCAGAAGTCGGTCACGCCGAGCCGGAGGGCCAGGACCCGCTCGCGGTGGCGGTCCACGGTGCGGGCGATCCCGGCCAGGGTGGAGGCGCGGCTCTCCAGGTGCAGGAGGTCGGGCGTCTCCAGGACGGGCATGGCGTACAGCCGCGCAAGGCCGCTGCGCTCCTCGGTCTCGGCGAGCGCGTCGAGGAAGCCGGCGCCGCTCCCCTCCGTGAACTTCGGGATTACGAATCCGGCCAGTCTGCGCACGGAACTGCCGAGGCGCCGGACGAGGTCGGGTATCTGCTCGGGCGTGCGGACGCGGACGAAGAGCAGCGGCAGCTCCTCGCCCGATACGCCGTCCGCGTCGAGCTCGGCGAACTGCCGGACGAGGTTCTCCTCGGCTCCCGCGACATCGCCGTCGCTGATGGAGTCCTCCAGGCAGAGGACCATGGAGACGACGCCGCGGAGGGCCTGTTTGCGGATGTCGGCGGCGAGCGCGGGGCGGGTGGCCGGGCTGTAGAGGGTGGCGCCCAGGGCGGCGGCGAGCATGCGGGAGGGGGAGGCGGCGGTGAACTCGGCCGGCTCCTGGTGGAAGAGGTCCTGGCGGACCGAGGGCGATATGTGCCCGAAGTGACGCATGTGCTTCCCCCGTACTGCCTCGGCGGCCCGACTGGCGTGGCCGGTAATAGTACGTACGAACCTGAGTCAAGAGTTCCTCAAGCACATGAAGTTCAGGTAACCCTCTTGCACAATGCCGACGTCCCGGGTGCCGGACAAGGCCCTGCGGGGGGCCGCGTTGTTCCCCGCCGCACCGAAAGGGCAGGATGACGGGCATGACGCACGCGATGCAGAAGGGCTCGAACATCCCGGTGACCTCGGTGGCGGTCCGGGCGGTGCTGCGCTGGACCGGCGGCCCCGAGGTTCCCGACGTCGACGCCTCGGCGCTGCTGGTGGGCCCGGACGGCCGGGTGCGCTCCGACGAGGACTTCGTCTTCTACAACCAGCCGCGGCACCCCTCGGGGTCCGTGTGGCGGCTCGGCAAGAAGCAGATCGGCGAGGCGGTCACCGACGCCGTGCAGGCGGACCTGCGGGCGGTGCCCGCGGTGGTGGACCGGATCCTGGTCGTCGCCTCCGCCGAGGACGTGCCGTTCGAGCAGGTCCGCGACCTGCGGATCCTGCTGTACGACGCCACCGCGACCGGAGCCTCCGAGCCGGTGGCCTACTTCGACGTGCGGCCCGAGACCGGTGCGGAGACGGCCCTGATCTGCGGCGAGCTGTACCGCCGGGGCGAGGGCTGGAAGTTCCGCGCCCTGGGCGAGGGCTACTCCGACGGCCTGGTGGGGCTGGCCACCGACCACGGGATCTCCGTCGACGAGAACGCCTCCGAGGCCGCCTCTGAGGGCGCGTCCGCGAGCGCGGGCGCCGCCGGGCCCACCTCCGAGCAGACGGCCGCGATGCACCCGCCGACACCGCCGGTGCCGCAGCAGACGCCGACGCCGCAGACCCAGGCCCCGCCGGCCGCGCAGCCGGCGTACGGGTACCCGCAGCCGGTGTCCCCGGTGCCCGTGCCGGCCCCGGGCGGCGACCCGGCGTTCCGGCTGCCGGTGCAGGGCCCGCAGTTCATCCGCCGCTGACGGCGCACCCGGCCGGCGGCGCCGAAGACGGCGCCTGACCGCGGGGCCGCCACCGGCCCCGCGGTCAGGCCTTGGTGGTCTTGTAGCCGCGCCCCCACTGCAGGCCCCACCCGTACAGCCGGTCCAGCTCGGACTGGAACCCGTACACGAACTTCACCTCGCGCCGCACGATCAGCTCGCCCTTCGCGTGCTCCAGGGAGACCACGGCACAGGAACGGGCCTGCGGATGCCGTTCGTCCAGCGGGATCTCGATCCGCGGCCCGGTGATCGGGTAGAGCGTGACCATGGCGTGGGTGCGGTCGAAGGCCGGGGTCTGGTCGTAGATGTAGACGAAGACCAGCAGCCGTTTGATGTCCTCGGCGTGGTCGAGGTTGACGAAGACCGTCTCCCCCGAGGGCGCCCCGAAGCGGTCGTCACCGCTGAGCTTCACGTACGGCGGGCTGTTGATGTCGCCGAGCAGGTTGCCCAGCGGCTGGACGACGCCCCGGGTGCCGTCCGCGAGCTCGTAGAGGCAGCCGATGTCGAGGTCGACGTTGACCATGCCCTGGGTGTGGCCCTGGACCATCTCCGGCTTGAAGAGCCGCAGGGGGTGCCGCAGGAGCCGGCTGCCGTGCCCGCCGCCCTCGCCGATGTCCGAGGTGCGCATCCGCCAGGACAGGTTGACCCGTAGGTTCCCGTGGACCGCTCCCTGTTTGGTCAGCGACACCGTCGGGCGCCGCTTGGTGAGCTCGATCGCGTCCGAGGCGTTGCCCGTGTCGAATTGAAGGGCGCGGCTCCCGCGGATGCCGTCGAAGAACCCGTCGAAGAATCCCATCCCCTGTTCCCCTGTCCCCCCTGTGCCGCGGGATGGCCCGTCCCGCGGTTCTCCTGTGTGCCCTGCATGTCCTTTGTCTGTGTGCATCTCGTGCTCTGCGTCTTACGTGCTGCGTCCGCTGACGCGGACGGGGCGGCCTGCCGGGTCCGTGGACCCGGCGGGCCGCCCCGCTTGGAGCGTTCCGCATTACCGCCGCGGTCATGCCTCCGCGGTGGCGCCCTCCAGCTCCATGCGCTTGTTGCGGCGCACCGAGGACCAGAAGGACCAGGCGATCAGGATGACGCCGACGAGGCCGGTGATGATCTCGTTGATCTCGTACTGGATGGTGACCAGGAGGATCGCGGCGAGCGCGCCGATCGCGTAGTGCGCGCCGTGCTCCAGGTACACGTAGTCGTCGAGGGTGCCCTGGCGGACCAGGTAGACCGTGAGGGACCGGACGTACATGGCGCCGATGCCGAGGCCCAGGGCCATCAGCACGATGTCGTTGGTGATGGCGAAGGCGCCGATGACGCCGTCGAAGGAGAAGGAGGCGTCGAGGACCTCCAGGTAGAGGAACATGAAGAAGGCGGCCTTGCCGGCCATCGCGACGACGGAGACCTGCTTGCCGCTGCGCTTGGCCTCCTCCTCGGCCTCGTGCTCGGCCTCCTCCTCTTCCTCCAGCTTGTTCTCGAAGAAGCCGGAGAGGCCGCCGACGATCATGTAGGTGATCAGGCCGGCGATGCCGGAGACGAGGACGGTCTGCGCCTTGTCGACGTGGACGCCGCCGTGCTGGTGCGCGTTGACGGCGAAGGTCATCGAGGTGATCAGCAGGACGATCAGCGCGATGCACGCCGAGAGCATGTCGATCTTGCCGAGCTTGGCCAGCGGACGCTCCAGCCAGGCCAGCCACTTGATGTCGCGGTCCTCGAAGATGAAGTCGAGGAAGATCATCAACAGGAACATGCCGCCGAAGGCGGCAATGGCCGGGTGGGCGTCCGTGACCAGTTGCTGGTACCGGTCCTTGTCCGTCATCGCCAGGTTGACGGCCTCGATCGGGCCGATCTTGGCGCTGATCGCGACGATGACGACGGGGAAGACCAGGCGCATGCCGAAGACGGCGATGAGCACGCCGACCGTGAGGAAGATCTTCTGCCAGAAGGCGTTCATCTTCTTCAGGATCCCGGCGTTGACCACCGCGTTGTCGAACGACAGCGAAATTTCCAGGATGGAGAGGATGGCCACGATCCCGAAAGCGGGCGCCCCCCCGTACAACACCGCAGCGGCGAGGCCGAGCGCAGTGACTGCGAACGACCAGCCGAAGGTTTTCAGAACCACTGGCACCCCATCGTCTTGTACGGCTTTACGAAACGTTGACCCCGAAGTCTAGAGCGATGCCCCTCAGGCCCGACGCGTACCCCTGTCCCACCGCACGGAACTTCCATTCACCGCCGTACCGGTAGACCTCCCCGAAGATCATCGCGGTCTCGGTGGAGGCGTCCTCTGTGAGGTCGTAGCGCGCCAGCTCCTGGCCGTCCGTCTCGTTGACGACGCGGATGAACGCGTTGGTGACCTGCCCGAACGTCTGGCGGCGGGCGTCCGCCTCGTGGATCGAGACCGGGAAGACGATCTTGTCCACCTCCGCCGGCACCTTGGTCAGGTCGACGATGATCGACTCGTCGTCGCCCTCACCCTCGCCGGTGAGGTTGTCACCCGTGTGTTCGACGGAACCCTCGGGGCTCTTGAGGTTGTTGTAGAAGACGAAGTACTGGTCCCCCAGGACCCGGCCCTCGCGGCACAGCAGGGCGCTGGCGTCGAGGTCGAAGTCGGCCCCCGTGGTCGAGCGCGCGTCCCAGCCGAGACCGACCAGGACCCGGGTGAGGTTCGGTGCGGCCTTGGACAGGGAGACGTTGCCCCCCTTGGCGAGTGTGACGCCCATGTTGAAGTCCTCCCCGGACGACGTGGTGGTCGCGGCGCGCCCGTGGGTGTGCGGCGGGCCGGCGGTGAAGCGTTGGCCAAGCGCGTCCGGCGCCGTACACACGGGGTGTGCACGGCGCCGGACGGGTGAAGCGGGCAGGCTCAGACGTTGACGCCGAAGTCCTGGGCGATGCCGCGCAGGCCGGAGGCGTACCCCTGGCCGATGGCGCGGAACTTCCACTCCGCACCGTTGCGGTACAGCTCGCCGAAGACCATGGCCGTCTCGGTCGAGGCGTCCTCGGAGAGGTCGTAGCGGGCGAGCTCGGTGTTGTCGGCCTGGTTCACGACGCGGATGTACGCGTTGCGGACCTGGCCGAAGCTCTGCTGGCGGCTCTCGGCCTCGTAGATCGAGACCGGGAAGACGATCTTGGCGACATCGGCCGGGACGGCGGCCAGGTTCACCTTGATCGCCTCGTCGTCGCCCTCGCCCTCGCCGGTGAGGTTGTCACCGGTGTGCTCGACCGAGCCGTCGGGGCTCTTCAGGTTGTTGAAGAACACGAAGTTCGCGTCGTTGGCGACCTTGCCCTGGTCGTTGGTCAGGATCGCGCTGGCGTCGAGGTCGAAGTCGACACCGGTGGTGGTGCGGGCATCCCAGCCCAGACCGACGAGCACGGCCGTCAGGTTCGGTGCGGCCTTGGTCAGCGAGACGTTGCCGCCCTTGCTGAGGCTGACTCCCACGGGTCCTCCAATGGGTTCATGCGGGGCGGTGCCCCTGATCGTGCGGTGGGCCCCCGGCGCCGGCCGGGGGAGCTACCGGATCAACGTGTCGATCCTAGTGACGGGTTCCCGTCGGCACGAGGTTTCACGCCGAACCGGCCGACGGGAGCCCGTCCGGGGCTCAGAGGCTGTCGAGCGCCTTGATGTACTCGTTCAGGTCACGCGCGTCGGGCAGGCCGTTGACGACGGTCCAGCGCACGATGCCGTCCTTGTCGATGATGAAGGTGCCGCGGACCGCGCAGCCCTTCTCCTCGTCGAAGACGCCGTAGGCGCGGGAGGTCTCGCCGTGCGGCCAGAAGTCGGAGAGCAGCGGGTAGTCGAGGTTCTCCCGCTCGGCGAAGACGCGCAGGGTCGGCACGGAGTCGTTGGAGACCGCCAGCAGCTGCACGTCGTCGTTCTGGAAGCGCGGCAGCTGGTCGCGCAGCTCGCACAGCTCGCCGGTGCACACGCCGGTGAAGGCGAACGGGTAGAAGAGCAGCACGACGGCCTTCTCCCCGCGGAAGTCGGAGAGCCGCACGGTGGCGCCGTGGTTGTCCTTGAGTTCGAAGTCCGGGGCCTTGGTGCCGACCTCGATCGCCATCTGTCGCATCCCTTCGTTCCCGCAGCCCTCCGCTGGGCTGATCGGGTGAGGCCCAGCCTAGGCGGGCCGCGGCGGGGAACGCACACGCCCCGCCGACGGGGGTCGGCGGGGCGTGTCTCCGCTTGGCTGCGGGGCGCGGTTCAGCGCTTGGACTTGGCTGCCTTGGGGGTCACCAGCTTGCTGGCGGCCCACTCCTTGCCGACGCTGACGGGCCTCGTCTGCGACAGACCGGCGGTCTCGGCGGCCTCGCTGATGTCGCTGGCCTCGACGTAGCCCGGGCGGCCCGTCTTCGGGGTCAGCAGCAGGATCAGCGCGGCGTCCTCGAGCAGCTCGGTGGCGTCGACGAGGGCATCGGTCAGATCGCCGTCCTCGTTGCGGAACCACAGCAGCACCGCGTCGGCCACGTCGTCGTAGTCCTCGTCGACGAGGTCGTTGCCGATCAGTTCCTCGATCTCCTCGCGGAACTCGTGATCGACGTCGTCGTCGTAGCCGATCTCCTGGACCACCTGTTCGGACTGGAAACCCAGCCGGGCGGCCAGGCTCTCCGCGTGGTCCGCGGTCGCGCTCACGGGGTGCCTCCTGCTCATGTTCGGTGAATGTCTTCGGCGGCGCGCGTACGCGCAGCATTGGGCGTAGTCCACACGGGCGCGGCGGATCGCGCAAGTACCCGGCCGCGGAGACCGTCGAAACGGTGACGATTGCGGCCGTCTCGCCGCAACTTTCAGCCTTCCCGCATGTTCCTCCCGTGATTCATCCCACACCATTCCGGCCCATTCGGCATCGCTTCGGAACTTTCACACCCGTTTGAGAGGCGAACGAACTTGCGAACGCGGTGATCATCCGAGGCGTAGGGTTGAAGCAGTGTCCGGACCAGTCGCCGACGGCATCGCGAATCGCCGCCGACTCCAGGGATTACCCAGTGGTAGAGATGACGATTGGGACCGAGCGTAAGACCATGGGAGGCGGCGAAACCCGAGGCACGACTCCCCTGACAGCGAAGGAACAGCGTGGCTTCCGCATCCGATCGCAATCCGATCATCATTGGCGGCCTGCCGAGCCAGGTCCCGGACTTCGATCCGGAGGAGACGAAGGAGTGGCTCGACTCCCTGGACGCCGCCGTGGACGAGCGCGGCCGTGAACGCGCCCGCTATCTGATGCTGCGCCTGATCGAGCGCGCCCGCGAGCGGCGCGTCGCCGTGCCCGAGATGCGCAGCTCGGACTACGTCAACACGATCGCCACCAAGGACGAGCCGTTCTTCCCCGGCAACGAGGAGATCGAGCGCAAGGTCCTCAACGCCACCCGCTGGAACGCGGCCGTGATGGTCTCGCGCGCTCAGCGCCCCGGGATCGGCGTCGGCGGCCACATCGCCACGTTCGCCTCCTCCGCCTCGCTCTACGACGTGGGCTTCAACCACTTCTTCCGGGGCAAGGACGAGGGCGACGGCGGCGACCAGATCTTCTTCCAGGGCCATGCCTCGCCCGGCGTCTACGCCCGCGCCTACCTGCTGGACCGGCTCTCCGAGCAGCAGCTCGACGCCTTCCGCCAGGAGAAGTCCAAGGCCCCGTACGGCCTGTCCAGCTATCCGCACCCGCGGCTGATGCCGGACTTCTGGGAGTTCCCGACCGTCTCGATGGGCCTCGGCCCGATCGGGGCGATCTACCAGGCCCGCATGAACCGGTACATGGAGGCGCGCGGGATCGCGGACACCTCCAAGTCACACGTTTGGGCGTACCTCGGCGACGGCGAGATGGACGAGCCGGAGTCGCTGGGCCAGCTGTCGCTCGCCGCCCGCGAGGGCCTCGACAACCTGACCTTCGTCGTCAACTGCAACCTGCAGCGGCTCGACGGCCCGGTGCGCGGCAACGGGAAGATCATCCAGGAGCTGGAGTCGATCTTCCGCGGCGCCGGCTGGAACGTCATCAAGCTGATCTGGGACCGCTCCTGGGACCCGCTGCTGGCCCAGGACCGCGACGGCATCCTGGTCAACAAGATGAACTCGACGCCCGACGGCCAGTTCCAGACGTACGCCACCGAGACCGGCGCGTACATCCGCGAGCACTTCTTCGGCGACGACCAGCGGCTGCGCGCCATGGTCGAGAACATGACCGACGACCAGATCCTGCACCTGGGCCGCGGCGGCCACGACCACAAGAAGATCTACGCGGCCTACGCGGCGGCGCGCGCCCACAAGGGTCAGCCGACGGTGATCCTGGCCAAGACGATCAAGGGCTGGACCCTCGGCCCGAACTTCGAGGGCCGCAACGCCACGCACCAGATGAAGAAGCTGACGGTCGACGACCTCAAGCGCTTCCGCGACCGCCTGCACATCCCGATCACGGACGCACAGCTGGAGAGCGGCGCCCCGCCGTACTACCACCCGGGCCGCAACTCGCCCGAGATCCAGTACATGCACGACCAGCGCAGGTCGCTGGGGGGCTACGTCCCCACCCGCGTGGTGCGCGCCAAGCCCCTGCAGCTGCCGGACGACAAGGCGTACGCGGCCGCCAAGAAGGGCACCGGCCACCAGTCGATCGCCACGACCATGGCCTTCGTCCGCATCCTGAAGGACCTGATGCGGGACAAGGAGATCGGCAAGCGGTTCGTGCTGATCGCGCCGGACGAGTACCGCACCTTCGGCATGGACGCGTTCTTCCCGAGCGCCAAGATCTACAACCCGCTGGGGCAGCAGTACGAGGCGGTCGACCGCGACCTGCTGCTGGCGTACAAGGAGTCGCCGACCGGCCAGATGCTGCACGACGGCATCTCGGAGGCGGGCTGCACGGCCTCGCTGATCGCCGCGGGTTCGGCGTACGCGACGCACGGCGAGCCGCTGATCCCGGTCTACGTCTTCTACTCGATGTTCGGTTTCCAGCGCACGGGTGACCAGTTCTGGCAGATGGCCGACCAGCTGGCGCGCGGATTCGTCCTGGGCGCGACCGCGGGCCGGACCACCCTGACGGGTGAGGGCCTCCAGCACGCCGACGGCCACTCGCAACTGCTGGCGGCGACGAACCCGGGCTGCGTGGCGTACGACCCGGCCTACGGGTACGAGATCGCGCACATCGTCAAGGACGGCCTGCGCCGGATGTACGGCCCGGACGCCGAGGACGTCTTCTACTACCTGACCGTCTACAACGAGCCGATCCAGCACCCGGCGGAGCCCGCCAACGTCGACGTGGACGGCATCCTCAAGGGGATCCACCGGGTGGCCACGGGCACCTCCGGCGCGGTGCCGGCGCAGATCCTGGCCTCGGGCGTGGCGGTGCCCTGGGCGCTGGAGGCCCAGCGGATCCTCGCCGAGGAGTGGAACGTCAGGGCGGACGTCTGGTCGGCGACCTCCTGGAACGAGCTGCGCCGCGAGGCCGTCGAGGTGGAGGAGCACAACCTGCTCCACCCGGAGGAGGACCAGCGCGTGCCGTACGTGACGCGCAAGCTCTCCTCCGCCGAGGGGCCCTTCGTCGCGGTCTCGGACTGGATGCGGGCCGTCCCGGACCAGATCGCCCGCTGGGTGCCCGGTGCGTACACCTCGCTGGGCGCGGACGGCTTCGGCTTCGCGGACACCCGCGGCGCGGCCCGGCGCTTCTTCCACATCGACGCCCAGTCGGTGGTGCTCGCGGTCCTGACCGAGCTGGCCAAGGAGGGCAAGATCGACCGCTCCGCGCTGAAGCAGGCGGTGGACCGCTACCGCCTGCTGGACGTGGCGGCGGCCGACCCGGGCGCAGCCGGCGGCGACGCGTAGCACGGCCGGGCCGGACGGCACGGGAGCGGCGGGCCGGGGCGCGGGAGTGCGCCCCGGCCCGCCGCCGCTGCTCCGGCCGCTGCAGCCCTGCGCGGGTCCGTTTCGGTCCGTGCGGCTTTACCTGTTCCTTACGATGCTTCGTATGAAGGAACCCTCCCGCCAGCTGCGGTGGGAGCGGCGGAGCCAGACCCCGCTGCTCGTGCTCGCCATCGCGTTCGCCGTCGCGTACGCCGTCCCGATCGTCGCGCCCGATGCGGACGCGCGGGTGCACCGTGCGTGCACGCTCACCGAGTGGGTGGTGTGGGGGGCCTTCGCCGCCGACTATCTGATGCGGCTGGGCCTGTCGACGGCCAAGCGGGCCTTCGTACGGACCCACTGGCTGGACCTGGCGGCCGTGCTGCTGCCGATGATCCAGCCCCTGCGGCTGCTGCGGCTGGTGGCCACCCTGCTGCTGGTGGGCCGCCGGGCCCGGATGGCTCCGCAGATCCGGCTGACCACGTACGTGGCGGGGGCGGTGGTCGGGCTGCTGATGTTCGGCTCGCTCGCCGTGCTGAGCGTGGAGCGCGACGCCCCCGACGGCAACATCAAGAACCTGGGCGATGCGGTGTGGTGGAGCTTCACCACCATGACCACCGTCGGCTACGGCGACCACTCCCCCACCACCGGGCTCGGCCGGGTGCTCGCGGTGGGGCTGATGCTGTCGGGCATCGCCCTGCTGGGTGTGGTCACCGCCAACATCGCCGCCTGGTTCATCTCCCGCTTCGAGCGGGACGACCTGGTGGAGCGGGCCCAGACCGCCGCCATCGCCGAGCTGGCCGCGGAGGTGCGGGCGCTGCGCGCCGAGGTCGCCCGGCTGGCCGGGGCCGCCCCGGACGCGGGGGCCGAGGTGCCGGCCCCGCAGCCCGAGGCGGCCCCGGCGCTGCCGGCGGCCGCGCCCGCTGCGGTTACCGCTCCCAGACCTTGAAGGCCCGGATCAGGTAGGGCGACTCGGGCAGCTGGACTCCGTCGCCGGGATACGTCTGGAACTCCCCCGTCTCGGCGCACACGGCCGACTGGTAGGTCGTCACCGGCCGGCCGGTGCGGTTGATGAGGGACTGGGCGCTGGTCCCCTCGGGCAGTGCGGTGCAGCTGTTGATGTCGAGGGTGCTGAGCTCGCGGGTGGTGCGGGCGCCCTTGAACTCGGGCTTCGCCCACAGGCACAGCTGCCCGGTGGCGCAGGGCACCGCCTTCTTCGGCGGCGGTCCGGCGGCGTGCGCGGTGCCTGCGGTGCCCGGGATCAGGGCCGCGAGCGCCAGTACGGCGACGGCCAGGACCGTGCTGCGCCCGGTGCCGGCGGTGCGGACCGCGGCGGTGGGCGTGGCTCCGGCGGCGGATCCGGTCGCGGACCGGACGCCGGCGGTGCGTCGGAAGGCGGCTCGTGCGGGGGAACTCGTACGCATGACGGGTCAACTCCTGGTGGACGGGTGCGCCCCGGACGGGTTCCGGAGCGGCCTCGGCACCACGCTGACCTGCGCGGACGGCTCGGCGGAAGGGGGTCGGGCCGGGACCACCCTGATAGGCGACGGCCCCGCCGGAGCCGTCCGGCGGGGCCGCGGGAGGAGCGGTGTTGACGCGCCTCAGACGTGTGCCGCGCCCGCTCCGGCGGCGGCGTTCTCCCCCCGCTTGGTGAAGCAGGCCACGACCGCGGCGAGCACCGCGACCCCGCCGGCGGCGGTGAAAGCCGTGCTCATCCCGGATACGAAGGTGTCGTGCGCGACCGAGGTGATCGCCTCGGCGAGCTTCGGCGGAGCCCCCTGCGGGACCGGGGCGATGCCGACCTGGACCCCCTTCTCGGCGAGGGCCTGCTGCGCGGGGGTGAGCGGCGGGAGCTGCGCGGCCCGCCAGTTGTCCCCGAACGAGTCACCGACGGTGCGCGCCATGACCGCGCCGAGGACGGCGGTTCCGAGGCTGCCGCCGACCTGCATGGCGGCCTGCTGGAGCCCGCCGGCGACTCCGGAGAGCTCCAGCGGGGCGTTGCCGACGATGACTTCGGTGGCGCCGACCATGACGGGGGCGAGCCCGAGGCCGAGCAGGGCGAACCACAGCGACATCTCGAGGGTGGAGGTGCCCGGGTTCAGGCCGGACATCCCGAAGCAGGCGGCGGCGGTGGCGGCCATGCCGGCGACCAGCGGGATGCGCGGGCCGGCGGCGGTGATGGCGGCGCCGGCCAGCGGCGAGCCGACGATCATCATGCCGGTCAGCGGCAGCAGGTGCAGGCCGCTGTCGACGGGGCTCATGCCGTGCACGTTCTGGAGGTAGAAGGTGACGAAGAACAGCCCGCCCATGAAGGCGAACGCCATCAGCACCATGAGCACCGTGCCCGCGGACAGCGGCAGCGAGCGGAACATCCCCAGCGGGATCAGCGGCTCGGCGGCCCGGGACTCCCACCCGGCGAAGAGCACGAAGCAGACGGCGGACAGGGCCAGGAACAGCAGGGTGCGCCCGTCGCCCCAGCCCCACTCGGAGGCCTTGATCAGGGCCCAGACCAGCGAGAACATCGCGGCCGACAGCAGCACCACGCCCGGGACGTCGAAGGAGCGCGGGGCGTTCTCGGCGCGGTGGTCGAGCAGGATGACCAGGCCCAGGGCGAGTGCGGTGACCCCGACGGGCACGTTGATGAAGAAGACGGACTGCCAGCTGACGTGCTCCACGAGCAGGCCGCCGACGATGGGCCCCGCGGCGGTCGAGGCGCCGATGACCATGCCCCAGATACCGATGGCCATGTTGAGCTTCTCGGCGGGGAAGGTGGCGCGCAGCAGGCCGAGCGCGGCGGGCATCAGCAGGGCGCCGAAGAGGCCCTGCGCCACGCGGAAGCCGATGACGAACTCGACGCCGGTGGACAGGCCGATGGCGGCGGAGGCGGCGGCGAATCCGACGATGCCGATGAGGAAGGTCTGGCGGTGGCCGAAGCGGTCGCCGAGCTTTCCGGCGGTGATCAGCGAGACCGCGAGCGCCAGCAGGTAGCCGTTGGTGATCCACTGGACGTCGGCGAGCGAGGCGCCGAGGTCCTGCTGGATCGCGGGGTTGGCGACGGCGACGATCGTGCCGTCGAGGGTGACCATCATGACGCCGACCGCAACCCCCAGCAGGGTGAGCCACGGGTGGCCGCGCAGCCCGGACCGGCCCGGCGCCGGCCCCGGTCGCCCGGCGGGAGTCCGGTCGTCCTTGTCGTGGGCGGTGATCTGATGAGTCATGCAAACAGGCTAATGACAGCGACTGACACTTCACAGACGGCTCAGCAGGACGGTGGCTGTCAGGTCCGTCACAGGTACCCTGACCGCTTACTCAGCGTCAGATGTCGCCCCCCTCACGCCCAGAAAGGACCCGCTCGGTGATGACCGACGAGCGCCCCGCGCCGGCGCCCGGACTACGGGAACGCAAGAAGCGGCGCACCCGGGACGCACTGCTGCGCGCCGCCCTCCTCCTGTTCGTCGCGCACGGGTACGAGCGCACTACGGTCGACGAGATCACCGAGGCCGTGGACGTCTCGCAGCGCACCTTCTTCCGGTACTTCGCCAACAAGGAGGAGGTCGCCTTCGCCGCCCAGGACCTGGTCGAATCGCACTTCCTCGCCGCCCTGCGCAACCGCCCGCCCTCCGAGGGCCCGCTCGCCGCGCTGCGGGGTGCGGTGCGCGAGGCCTGGGACACGGTCGAGGAGGCCCTCTCGGACGTGGTGCCGGTCGACCTCTACATGCGCACGTACCGGCTCATCGAGTCGACGCCCGCACTGCTCGCCGTCCACCTGCGCCGCTCCACCGAGCTGGAGGAGCGGATCGCCCGGCTCATCGCGGAGCGCGAGGGCCTGGACGTGGAGGCCGACCCGCGCCCGCGCGTGGCCGTGGCCGCGTTCTCCGGGGTCATGCGGGTCACGGGCCGGCTGTGGGGGCAGGGGGAGGACGCCAGCATCGACGCGATCCGCGACATGACCGAGGCGTACCTCGACCAGATCGGGCCGGCGCTCGCCGCGGACTGGCACTGACCCCGTGCACGCCACCCATATCGCTGATGAGCGGTGTGAAAAGAGCGAACCGTGTGAATCGCCTGAATCGCGTGAAAGGGGTCACTCGTGAGCCCGGTCACCCCGCGCACCGGGCCCGGTCGGCGTCTCCTACGCTGGACCCAGTGAACCTGCCCGGCCTCGTCCACCTCCCCGCCGGCGCCGACCCGCGCCCCGCCGCCCTGCGCACCCTGCTCGCGCTCGCGGTCGTCTTCATCATGCTGGCGACCACCGGCTGGACCGCCGTCCACCGGCCGGACGCCGGGACCTCCCTGCGCACCGCGGCCCTCGCCGCCTGGTCCAACGCCCGGATCGACGGCCGGCCCCTCCCGGCCGCCGACGCCCCCGCACGCACGGTCGCCCGGTTCTTCGCCGACCTCGACGCCACCGGCCGGGCCCGGCTCGCCGAGACCCACCCCTTCGTCGTCGGCAACCTCGCGGGGGCGCCCGCCGCCCTGCGCTACCGCGCCAACCTGCGCGCCCTGGAGCAGGCCGAGCAGGTCGAGGAGGCCCGCAGCCACGACGTCAGCCTGACCCCGGCCGACCGCACCACGGCCGGCCGGCGCGCCCACCGCTTCGCCTCCCTCGCCACGCCGGGCCGGCAGATCCTCCTCTTCGACCCCACCGGCGGCGGCCTCGTCGCCGAGGTGTTCGGCGACCTCGACCGCGCGAGCCGCATCTCCGTGATCGTCCCGGGCGTCGACACCGACGCGCTCACCTTCGAACGCAGCCAGCGGCGCCTGACCGCCCCCGTCGGCATGGCGCAGTCCCTGTACGAGGCCGAGCGCGCGGCCGCGCCGGACAGCCGGACCGCGGTCATCGCCTGGGCCGGGTACACCGCGCCGACCGGTGTCGGCATGGACGCGGCCACCGGCCGGATGGCCGTCGACGGCGCGGCGCGGCTGGAGGCCTTCACCGCGACCCTGCCGGGGGACGCGGGCGTGGCGCTGTTCTGCCACAGCTACGGGTCGGTGGTGTGCGGGGTCGCCGCGCACGCGCTGCCGGGCCGGGTGACGGACGTGGTGGTGGCGGGCAGCCCCGGCATGCGCGCCGGGTCGGTCGCCGAACTGGGCACCTCCGCGCGGGTCTGGGCGACCCGCGACGCCGGGGACTGGATCGCGGACGTCCCGCACCTGGAGGTGGGCGGGCTGGGCCACGGGGCCGACCCGGTCTCGCCGGAGTTCGGCGCGCGGCTGCTCTCGTCGGCCGGAGCCCGCCTGCACACGGGCTATTTCGAGCCAGGTACCGGATCCCTGGACAACTTCGCCAAAATCGGAACCGGCGCGTTCGGTTCCGTGGTCTGCGCCACCGGCGACGCCGACTGCCGCCGCGGAATTTCCGGGACAGACACGGACTGACACGCGTAGAGCCGCGAAAAACGGGCCCCGCACCGAGGGGGACGCACAGGGGCGCGTCCCTTTACCATGTGCCGCATGGGTGACGTACTGGCCGGAAATCATGCCGTCTGGGAGTTCGACTCGGACTCGGTGCTCATCCGCTTCGCACGGGGGATGCGAACGCCACGTCTCTGGCATGCCCTCGGGACCCGGCGGATCCCCTTCGAGGCGCTCTCCGCGGTGCACGTGACCTCCCGCGGAGCGGGGGGCAGACGCGACACGACGGTGCTGCACGCCGTGCCCAGACCGGGCGCGGATCCGCTGATGGAAGCCGCCGCGGGACAGCTGCGCGAGGCCAGCGACCCGTACCGCCTCGTCGTGCCCGGCGACCGGGCCGCGCAGGCCGCCGCCTTCGCCGAGGCGCTGCGCGAGCGGCTCGGGCCGGAGGCGGACGAGCCGGCCGGGAGCTTCCTCGTCGAGGCGGCCGGGCCGCCGCTCCAGCTGAAGGCGTACGACGCGCGGGTCGGCTTCGACGGCTCGGCCGTCAGCTTCCACTGGTCGCGCACCGGCGCCACCGGCACCAAGTGGAAGGCGGGCGACCAGCGTTACGAGCTGACGGAGCTGGCCGGGGTCGAGTGGCGCTCCCCGGAGGGTCCGGGCGGCCACCTGCGGCTCATACGCCGCGACGGCGCCGCCGGCGATCCGCGGCCCGACCACGACCTGGCCGCCGCCGTCTTCGGCACCGGGTACGGCGCGGTCCACGAGTCGCTGCCGTTCGCGGCGGCCGTCCTCGCCACCCTGCGCGTGCGTACCCCGGTCGCCTCGGTCCCCGCGCCCCGCGCCGACGAGCGCCTGCACCACCTGGGCGAACTGCACAGCGCGGGCCTGCTCACGGACGCGGAGTACACGGCCCTGCGCGACCGCTTCACCGCCGACCTGCCGGGGGTCTAGGGGCCTGCCCGCCGGTAGCCGGTAGCCGCTGCCCGCCGGCCGGGGCGGCTGCGCACGGAGCGGCCGCCCCCTCCTCCCGGCTACGCCTCGCGGGCCGCGGAGGTGGAGCTCATGTCCGGGTAGCGGTCCCCCGCGACCTGCGCGGCGATCGGCTCCAGCAGGGCCAGCTCCTGCCCGCTCAGCGTGATCCGGGTCGCGGCGGTGTTCTCCGCGAGGCGCGAAGCCTTGCGCGTCCCCGGGATCGGGACCACGGCGAGGCCGTGGACCTGCGCCCGCTGCTGCACCCAGGCCAGCGCGATCTGCGCCGGCGTCGCCCCGTGCGCCTGCGCGATCTGCCGCACCGGCTCCAGCAGCGCCGCGTTCGCCTTGGCGTTCTCGCCGGTGAACCGCGGCTGGAACGTCCGGAAGTCGCCCGCGGACAGCTCGGCCGCGTCCGCGAACGCGCCGGTCAGGAAGCCGCGCCCGAGCGGGGAGTACGGCACGAAGGCCACGCCCAGCTCCGCCGCCGCGGCCACCGCACTGCGCTCCACGTCCCGGCTGAACAGCGACCACTCCGACTGCAGCGCCGTGATCGGGTGCACCGCGCACGCCTCGCGCAGCTCCGCGCCCGTGACCTCGCTGAGCCCCAGGTGGCGCACCTTGCCCTCCTGCACCAGCTCGGCCATCGCGCCCACCGACTCGGCGAAGGGCACCGCCGGGTCGCGCCGGTGCATGTAGTAGAGGTCGATCACGTCGGTGCCCAGCCGCCGCAGGCTCCCCTCCACCGCCTGCCGGATGTACGCGCGGTCGTTGCGGATCCCGCGGTAGTGCGGGTCGTCGGTGCGCTCGATGCCGAACTTGGTGGCGAGGGTGATCTCGTCGCGGTGGGCGGCGACGAAGGGGGCGATGAACTCCTCGTTGCGGCCCCGCCCGTAGATGTCCGCGGTGTCGAAGAGGGTGACCCCGGCGGCGAGCGCCGCCTCCAGCGTCTCGCGGGCGGCCGCCTCGTCGGTCTCCCCGTAGAACTCGCTCATGCCCATGCAGCCCAGGCCCTGGATGCCGACCAGGGGGCCGTCCTTGCCGAGTTCGACCTGTTCGATGGTGGTGTGCTGCGTCATTGGCGTGCTGCTGCCTTCCCCGTATAAAGATCGATCTTGAAGTCCAGTACGGCGAGTGCGTCGGTCAGCTCCGTGATCCGCGCCCTCACCTCGCGCCTCGTCCGCTCCAGCAGCTCCCGGCGCTGGTCGACGGTGTGCTCGCCCTCGCGGACCAGCTCGGCGTACGCGACCATGTCGGCCACCGACATCCCGGTGGCGCGCAGCTTCCCCACGAAAGCCAGCCAGTGCAGGTCCTCGTCGCTGAAGCGCCGCTGCCCCGAGTGGGACCGGTCCACGTGCGGCATCAGGCCGATCCGCTCGTACCAGCGCAGGGTGTGCTGGGTCAGACCGGTGCGCGCCTCGACCTCGCTGATCGTGTACCGCGTCTGCGTCAGGCTCATGGCGACCACGCTAGAACCCTGGAGTGCACTCCAAGCAAGTAGGCTCGGCGGCATGGAGAGCGTGGAGACCCTGCAGAGCCTGCGGCTCATCGACAACTGGCCGGTACCGGCCGCCGCGGCGGCCGTCGTGCGCGCCGACGGGAGCCTCGCCGGCTCGCACGGACCCGTCGACCACCGGTTCGCGCTGGCGTCGGTGACCAAGCCGCTCGCCGCGTACGCCGCCCTGGTCGCGTACGAGGAGGGGGCGATCGAGCTGGACGAGCCCGCGGGCCCCGAGGGCTCGACGGTCCGTCACCTGCTCGCGCACACCAGCGGCCTCGCCTTCGACGACCACCGCGCGACGGCCGCGCCGGGGACGCGCCGGCTGTACTCCAACGCCGGCTTCGAGGTGCTCGGCGACCACATCGCCAAGGCCACCGGCATCCCCTTCGCCGCATACCTGCACCAGGCGGTGTTCGAGCCGCTCGGCATGGCCTCCACGACCCTGGAGGGCTCCCCCGCCAAGGACGGCGTCTCCACCGTGTCCGACCTGGTCCGGTTCGCGGCCGAGCTCCAGGCGCCCCGCCTCCTCGACGTGCGGACGGTCGCCGAGGCCACCGCCGTCGTCCACCCCGGCCTCAAGGGGGTGCTCCCCGGGTACGGCCACCAGTCCCCCAACGACTTCGGGCTCGGCCTGGAGATCCGCGGCACCAAGTCCCCGCACTGGACCGGCGCGGGCTCCTCGCCGCGCACCTTCGGCCACTTCGGGCAGGCCGGCACCTTCCTGTGGGTGGACCCGGACGCCCGGGCCGCCTGCGTGGCCCTCACCGACCGCCCCTTCGGGCCCTGGGCCGTGGAGGCTTGGCCGCCGTTCACCGACGCGGTCCTCGCCGAGCTCTCCGGCTCGACCCACCGCTGAGCCGGGGGCGCGGTCGGGGGCCGGGGCTCAGGGCAGTTCCCAGACCAGCAGCTCCCCCGGGGATCCGGCGAGGACCTCCAGCCCCTGCTCGCCGGTGATCCGGGCCGAGTCGCCCGGGCCGAGCTCCTGCCCGTCCAGGCGCAGGTCGCCGCGGACGACGTGCACGTAGAGCCGCTCCGCCGCGGGCAGGGTGATCCGCTCGCCCGCGGCGGGCCGCCGCACGTGCAGGACGGCTCCGGCCGCGGGGATCTCGTAGGCGCTGCCGTCGGCGAGTCCGCGCACCAGCCGGTACGAGGGCTCGCCGCCGGGGGCCAGCGGCGCCAGCCAGGTCTGCACGAAGCGCAGCGGGGCCGCGCCGTCGTTGCGCTCCACGTGCCGCGCGCCCGATCCGGCGCCGAGGTGCTGGACGTCCCCGGGGCGGACCACGGTGCTCTCTCCGGTGCTGCCCTTGTGCGTGAGCTCGCCCTCGACGACCCAGGTGACGATCTCGGTGTGGCTGTGCGGGTGCTCGTCGAAGCCGGCACCGGGGGCGAGGGCCTCTTCGTTGCAGGCGAGGACGGGACCGAAGCGCAGGTTGCCGGGGTCGTAGAACGGCCCGAAGGAGAAGGCGTGACGGGTGGCGATCCCGGCCTGCGGGTCACCGCCCTCGTACCGGTCGGCACCGCGGCGGACATCAATCATGGAGCCACCGTAGACCCTGGGTGTGAGACCCGGCTCCGCGCCGGCGTCCGGATAAGGCAGTCTTGTCCCGTGCCCCAACCCGAACGTGAGCATTCCCCCGCGCGTCCCGCTCCCGCCCATCCGCACGCCGCGACGCTGCGCCGACTGGAGAAGTCCTCCGGCCGGCTCGCCGCCAACGCGATCCAGCGGATGGACGAGACCCTGCCGTGGTACCGGGCGATGCCCCCGGAGAACCGGTCGTGGATCGGCCTGGTCGCGCAGGCCGGCATCGCCGCGTTCACCGAGTGGTTCCGGCACCCCGAGACACCGCAGGCGATCTCCACCGACGTCTTCGGGACCGCTCCGCGCGAGCTGACCCGGGCGATCACGCTGCGCCAGACCGTGGAGATGGTCCGCACCACGATCGAGGTCATGGAGGCCGCGATCGAGGAGGTGGCGGCGCCCGGCGACGAGTCGATCCTGCGCGAGGCGCTGCTGGTGTACGCGCGGGAGATCGCGTTCGCGACGGCCCAGGTGTACGCGCAGGCCGCGGAGGCGCGCGGCGCGTGGGACGCCCGCCTGGAGTCGCTGGTGGTGAACGCGGTGCTCTCGGGCGAGGCGGACGAGGGGGCGCTGTCGCGGGCCGCGGCGCTCGGCTGGAACTCGCCCGAGCACGTGTGCGTGGTGCTCGGCACCGCGCCGGAGGGCGACAGCGAGCTGACGGTCGAGGCGATCCGGCGCGCGGCCCGGCACCACAAGCTGCAGGTGCTGACCGGGGTCCTGGGCGACCGGCTGGTGGTGATCGCGGGCGGCAGCGACAACCCGCTCCAGGTGGCGAAGTCGCTGATCGGGCCGTTCGCGGCCGGGCCGGTGGTGGCCGGGCCGGTGGTGGCGGACCTGCTGAACGCCACGAAGTCGGCGCAGGCGGCGGCCGCCGGGCTGAAGGCCTGCACGGCCTGGCAGGACGCGCCGCGGCCGGTGCTGGCGGACGATCTCCTGCCGGAGCGCGCGATCGCCTCGGATCCCTCCGCCCGGGAGCAGCTGGTGGAGGAGATCTACAGACCGCTGGAGGAGGCGGGCTCCGCGCTGCTGGAGACGCTGAGCGTCTACCTGGAGCAGGCGAGCAGTCTGGAGGGCGCGGCGCGGATGTTGTTCGTCCACCCCAACACGGTGCGCTACCGGCTGCGACGTGTGACCGACGTCACCGGATGGTCGCCTTCCGATGTCCGCTCGGCGTTCACCCTGCGGATCGCCCTGATCCTCGGGCGTCTGGCCGACAACGATCAGCAGTCCTAGACTTTTGTCGGACATCAACAATTACCCTGACGGTTCTTGGTCCCTGTCCCCACGGGCGGCAGGGACCATCCACAAGAGAGAGTGTGAGGGTGCTCGTACTCGTCGCTCCCGGCCAAGGCGCACAGACGCCCGGCTTCCTGACTCCCTGGCTCGAACTGCCCGGCGCCGCCGACCGCGTCGCCGCGTGGTCGGACGCCATCGAGCTCGACCTCGCCCACTACGGCACGAAGGCGGACGCGGACGAGATCCGCGACACGGCCGTGGCGCAGCCGCTGCTGGTGGCCGCCGGCCTGCTCTCCGCCTCCGCGCTGGGTTCCCCGTCGGCGTTCGGCGCCGTCGCGGGCCACAGTGTCGGTGAGATCACGGCGGCCGCGTACGCGGGGGTGCTGTCCGACGCGGACGCGCTGGCGTTCGTACGGACCCGGGGCCTGGCGATGGCCGAGGCCGCCGCCGTCACCGAGACCGGCATGGCCGCGGTGCTGGGCGGGGAGCGCGACACCGTCGTCGCGCACCTGGAGAAGCTCGGCCTGACCCCGGCCAACATCAACGGCGCGGGCCAGATCGTGGCGGCGGGCACCAAGGAGCAGATCGAGGCGCTCGTCGCCGAGAAGCCCGAGGGCTCCATGAAGGTCGTCGCCCTGCAGGTGGCGGGCGCCTTCCACACGCACCACATGGCTCCCGCGGTCGCCACGCTGGAGAAGGCCGCGCAGGCCCTCGCCCCGGCCGCCCCGGCGCTGAAGTACGTCTCGAACAAGGACGGCCTGGTCGTCACCGAGGGCGCCGACGTCGTCGCCCGCCTGGTGGGCCAGGTCGCGAACCCCGTCCGCTGGGACCTGTGCATGGAGACGTTCGCCGAACTGGGCGTCACCGGCATCGTGGAGCTCAGCCCGGGCGGCACGCTGACGGGTCTGGCCAAGCGCGCGCTCAAGGGCGTTCCGAGCGTGGCCCTGAAGACCCCGGACGATCTCGACAAGGCCGCAAGCCTGCTCGCCGAGCACGCGGCCTGAGAGAAGGAGCCCACACCGCATGTCGAAGATCAAGCCTGCCAAGGGCTCCCCGTACGCCCGGATCCTCGGTGTCGGCGGGTACCGCCCGAGCCGGGTGGTCCCCAACGACGTCATCCTCGAGAAGATCGACTCCTCCGACGAGTGGATCCGCTCGCGCTCCGGCATCGCGACCCGGCACTGGGCCTCGCCGCAGGAGACCGTCGCCGCGATGTCGGTGGAGGCCGCCGGCAAGGCGATGGCCGACGCGGGCATCGCGCCGGAGCAGATCGGCGCCGTGATCGTCTCGACGGTCTCGCACTTCAAGCAGACCCCGGCCGTCGCGACCGAGATCGCGCACCGGATCGGCGCGGCCAAGCCGGCCGCGTTCGACATCTCCGCGGGCTGCGCCGGCTTCGGCTACGGCCTCACCCTCGCCAAGGGCCTCGTGATCGAGGGCTCGGCGGAGCACGTCCTCGTCATCGGCGTGGAGCGGCTGTCGGACCTGACCGACCTGGAGGACCGCGCGACGGCCTTCCTCTTCGGCGACGGCGCCGGCGCCGTGGTCGTCGGCCCCTCGGACGTCCCGGCCATAGGGCCGACGGTGTGGGGTTCGGAGGGCGACAAGTCCGAGACGATCAAGCAGACCGTGCCGTGGGACGAGTACCTCGGCAAGGACGGCGGCGAGAAGTTCCCGGCCATCACGCAGGAGGGCCAGGCGGTCTTCCGCTGGGCCGTCTTCGAGATGGCCAAGGTGGCCCAGCAGGCGCTCGACGCCGCCGGGATCACCGCGGACGACCTGGACGTCTTCATCCCGCACCAGGCCAACATGCGGATCATCGACTCGATGGTGAAGACCCTCAAGCTGCCGGAGCACGTCACGGTGGCCCGTGACGTGGAGACCACCGGCAACACGTCGGCCGCCTCGATCCCGCTCGCCATGGAGCGGCTCCTGGCGACCGGAGCGGCGAAGAGCGGCGACACCGCGCTCGTCATCGGCTTCGGGGCGGGGCTCGTCTACGCCGCGACGGTCGTTACCCTCCCCTAGGGCCGGGAAACGCTTCCCGCCCCGTTTCATGCAATACCTAGAGAAGGAGCGCCACATGGCCGCCACGAAGGAAGAGATCATCGAGGGTCTCGCGGAGATCGTCAACGAGATCGCCGGCATCCCGGTCGAGGACGTCGAGGAGGGCAAGTCCTTCACCGACGACCTGGACGTCGACTCGCTGTCCATGGTCGAGGTCGTCGTCGCCGCTGAAGAGCGCTTCGACGTGAAGATCCCGGACGAGGACGTCAAGAACCTGAAGACGGTCGGCGACGCCGCGAAGTACATCCTGGACCACCAGGCCTGAGCCTGACGAGCGTTTGTCGCCACCCGGCGGTGGCGCCGTGAACATTTCGCACCCCTTGAGACGTGGAGAAAGAATTCCTGTGAGCCCGACCAATCGCACCGTGGTCGTCACCGGTATCGGCGCAACCACTCCGCTGGGTGGCGACAGCGCTTCGACCTGGGAAGGTCTGCTCGCCGGTCGGTCCGGCGTCAAGCCCCTCGAGGGCGAGCGCTTCGCCGAACTCCCGGTCCGTATCGCCGCTCCGGTCGCCGTGGACCCGAGCGAGGTCCTGCCCAAGCCGCTGGCCCGCAAGCTGGACCGCTCGGCCCAGTTCGCGGTGATCGCCGCGCGCGAGGCCTGGGCGGACGCCGGGTACACCGCCCCGGCGGGCGAGGACGCGTCCGTCGCGCCCGAGCGCCTGGGCACCGTGATCGCCTCCGGCATCGGCGGCGTCACCACCCTGCTCGACCAGTACGACGTACTGAAGGAAAAGGGTGTGCGCCGGGTCTCCCCGCACACCGTCCCCATGCTCATGCCGAACGGCCCGTCGGCCAACGTCGGCCTGGAGGTCAACGCCCAGGCGGGCGTGCACACCCCCGTCAGCGCCTGCGCCTCCGGCGCCGAGGCCATCGGCTACGCCGTCGAGATGATCCGTACCGGCCGTGCCGACGTGGTCGTCGCAGGTGGCACGGAAGCGGCGATCCACCCGCTGCCGATCGCCGCCTTCGCCAACATGATGGCGATGTCCAAGAACAACGAGAACCCCGAGCAGGCCTCCCGCCCGTACGACAAGTCCCGGGACGGCTTCGTCCTGGGCGAGGGCGCGGGCGTCGTCGTCCTGGAGTCCGCCGAGCACGCCGCCGCGCGCGGCGCCCGGGTCTACTGCGAGGTGCTGGGCCAGGGCCTGTCCGCGGACAGCCACCACATCGCGCAGCCGGAGCCGACCGGCCGCGGTGTCGCCGCCGCGGTGCAGAACCTGCTCGACAACACGGGCCTGGACCCGGCCGAGCTGGTCCACGTCAACGCGCACGCCACGTCGACGCCGCAGGGCGACACGGCCGAGGTGAAGGCCCTGCGCAAGGTCCTGGGCGACGACATGGACCACATCGCGATCTCCGCCACCAAGTCGATGACCGGCCACCTGCTGGGCGGCGCGGGCGGTATCGAGACCGTCGCGACCGTGCTCGCGCTCTACCACCGCATCGCCCCGCCGACGATCAACGTCGACGAGCTGGATGAGGACATCACGGCGGACATCGTCCGCGGCGAGCCGCGCAAGCTGCCCGTCGACGGTCCGATCGCCGCGATCAACAACTCGTTCGGCTTCGGCGGCCACAACGTGACGCTGGCGTTCCGCAGCGTCTGAGCCGCGACACCGCTGCACCGCTGACCGCTGCACAGCGGGAGGGCCCACCCGGTACTCACCGGGTGGGCCCTCGTGCGTGTGGCGTGGTGGCGCGGTCTTTCGGTGCCGCGGGTGTCTCGGTGCCGCGGTCTCACGGTGCCGCGGCACCACGGCGTCACGGCACCACGGCACCACGGCGTCACGGCACCGCCGGGTCACGGCACGGCGGGGTCCCGGCGCGGCGGTGGCGGGGCCTCAGACCACCTGGTGGAGCCAGCGGACCGGGGCGCCCTCACCTGCGTAGCGGAAGGGCTCCAGCTCGTCGTCCCACGGCTTGCCCAGCAGCTTGGCGATCTCCGCCTCCAGGTCGGTCTCGCCGCGTGCGGAGCGGGCGAGGGCGGCGCGCAGCCGGTCCTCGGGGATCAGGATGTCGCCGTGCATCCCCGTGACGGCGTGGAAGATGCCGAGTTCGGGGGTGGAGCTGTAGCGCTCGCCCTCGGCGGTGGGGCAGGGCTCCGACGTCACCTCGAAGCGCAGCAGGTGCCAGCCGCGCAGCGCGGAGGCGAGCTTCGACGCCGTGCCCGCTTCGGCCTGCCAGGAGAACTCGGCTCTCCAGGTGCCCGGGGAGGCGGGCTGCCGGATCCAGTCGAGGTTCACCCGCACCCCAAGCACCCCCGCAACAGCCCATTCCACGTGCGGGCAGAGCGCGCGCGGTGCGGAATGCACGTACAGGACTCCACGTGTCGTCACCGGGACCTCCAGTGTGGGACGAGGTCGGGAATAAACTCCAGAAAACGGACAGAATGTGACGTGATGTAACTTAGCGGAAAAGATCAGACATTGCGCTGCGGGACCTGCGGCCGAAACGCCACGGGAAAAAGCTACCGTGCGCCAGGGTCCATGGTGTGTCGTACGGTCGGTCCCAGGCCGCCAAACGCAGAGCATTCACTCAGCAGGACGCCCCGTGGGGACGCGGGGCGACAAGGAGGGGAACCACCCGATGCGCACCACCGCCCCCGGCCGCCGCGCGCGCCGCACCCTCGCCGGGGCGGGGGCCGCCGCGGCCCTGCTGGCAGGGATGCTGACCGGCTGTCAGGAGGGGCCGGCGCCCGCACAGGGCGACCGCGGGGCGCAGGCCGGGCCGCGCTGGAACACCGCCCCGACGTCGGTCGCCGCTGCGGGGGACTCCATCACCAGGGGCTTCGACGCCTGTTCGGTCCTCGCCGACTGCCCGGAGGTCTCCTGGGCGACCGGGAGCGACCCCGCCGTGCAGTCACTGGCCGCGCGGCTGCTCGGCCAGGACCAGGTGGCGGGGCGCAGTTGGAACCACGCGGTCACCGGCTCGCGGATGGCGGACCTGGCGGGGCAGCTCGCCGCGGCCGCCCAGCACAAGCCCGACCTGGTCACGGTCATGGTCGGCTCGAACGACGCCTGCCGCCCCACGATCGGGTCGATGACGCCGGTGGCGGAGTTCCGGGCCGGGTTCGACAAGGCGCTCGCCGGTCTGCGGGCGGCCTCGCCGGCCTCAGAGGTGTACGTCTCCAGCGTCCCCGACCTGCAGCGGCTGTGGGAGCAGGGCAAGGACAGCCCGATGGTGCGGCAGGTGTGGAAGCTCGGGATCTGCCAGTCGATGCTGGCGGACCCGCTGTCGCCGGCAGCGGCGGCGACGGCCCGGCGCGAGCAGGTGCGGGCGCGGGTGGTCGAGTACAACGAGGTGCTGCGCGAGGTCTGCGCGAAGGACGCGCTGTGCCGTTACGACGGCGGCGCGGTGTTCCAGTACCCCTTCTCGGTGGAGCAGTTGAGCCGCTGGGACTGGTTCCACCCGGGCCGGGCCGGGCAGGCCCGGCTGGCGGAGCTGGCGCACCGCCAGGTGACCTCGGCGGAGCCGCCGCGCTGACGTCCGGGCGCGGCGGGTCCGGGCCGGGCTTCAGGGGTGGTTTCCGGCCACGTCGCGGACGAGGTGGCGGGCGAGGAGTTCCAGCGCCTCGGTGACCTCAGGGAGGCGGGCGGCCTCGGTGGCGCCCAGGGCCCCTGGCGAGGGCCTCCTCGACCTTGGAGGAGCCGGCGGCCCGGACGGCGGCCACCCGGTCGGAGACCTCGGGCGCCTGGCGGTCGGCCGGGTCGGGGGCCGTACGGACCGAGCCGGCCTCGCGCAGCCGGGCGACGGCGGTGGAGACCTGGCTCTGGGGCAGGCCGGTGCGCTGTGCGGTCTCGCCGACGGTGGCCGACCCTGCCGGGCGGCGCGGGTCAGGCAGGATCCGGAAGAGACGGCCTAGGATCGGCCGAGGAGGGGGTCGTGGGTGGGGCAGGGCGGGCGGCGGGCCGGGGCGGGGACGCGGTAGAAGGTGCGGCTGCGCAGGCGGCCGGTCCACGGCTCCCGTTCCGAGCGGCGTCTGACGAGGAGGTGGCGGCTGCTGCCCGCCTTCAGGTGGGCGCGGTACTCGTCCAGCAGCGGGTCCTCGGGGCCGAGGAAGTCCCGGATCTGGTCCTCGACCAGGCAGAACGGGCAGTCGGGGCCGGGCGGCAGCCGGAACTGCCGGCCCTCCGGCCGCTCGTCGGAGCCGAAGGCCGTCAGGGCCAGCACCCCGCTGTACAGCACGCACACGCCCATGACCTGGGGGCCCGGGCCGAGCGCCACCTGCGCGGCGAGGCCGCGGAACTCCGCGGTGTCGATCACCCGGAGGCGTCCCAGCAGGGCCCGCGAAGCGGCGAGGAGGTGGTGGACCGCGGCCGCCAGGGACACGGCGGCGACCGCCGGCACGCCCCAGGGCGGCCCGGTGGCCGCGAGCAGCCAGAGCAGTCCCGCGTTCAGCACCGCCATGGTGAACACGGCGACCCGCAGCCCGGCGCCGCTCCTGCGGACCACGCCGTAGGCCACCACGAGGAAGGCGGCGGTCAGGACCGGGGGGATCCAGTCGGGCATCGGCCGACCTTTCGTCAACTGCGCTGCGTACGCGGGCAGTTACAGCATCGCGCGGCCCGGGGCGGCCGTCGACCCCCAGGCCCGCGGTGTGCGGCCGGGCTGGCATCCTGGAGCCCGTGAAGATCGCCGCAGCCCAGCTGACCTGCATCCCGGCGGACCTGGCCGCCAACACCGCGCGGGCCGCAGCCCTCGCCGAGCAGGCCCGCAGCCAGGGCGCCGAGCTCGTCGTGTTCCCCGAGTTCACGCTCACCGGCTATGAGCTGGAGCGCCTGACCGCCGACCCCGGCCTGTGGGTCACGGACGCGGACGACGCCCGTCTCGACGCGCTGCGGTCCGCCGGCACCGCCGTCGCGGTCAACGTGGCACTGCGCACGCCCGGGCCGCAGCCCGCCATTGCGACGCTGGTCTACGGGGCGGACGGTGCGCATGTCACGACGTACGCCAAGCAGCACCTGTACCGGCACGAGCAGGGCGCCTTCGCCGCGGGCGAAGCCGACGGCCGGTTCGAGCTCGGCGGGATCCGCTTCTCGCTCGGCGTCTGCTACGACAACCACTTCCCGGAGCTCACCGGGCGCGCGGCGGCCGACGGCTGCCGCGTCCACCTGGCCTCCTCCCTGTACGGGACGGGCGACGGGATCCACGAGCGGGCCACGGTGTACCCCGCCATCGCCGAGCTGGGCCTGTACGTGGTCCTCGCCAACCACGTGGGCCCCGCCGGGCCGTGGACCGGGTGCGGCCGCTCCGCGGTGTGGGCACCCGGGGGGAGCCTGCTCGCCGAGGCGGACGACCGTACGCCGTCGGTCGTGACGGCGGACATCCCCGTCTGACAGCGGCCCGGCCGGCGCGGCGGGCGGCGGGGCGGGCGCACAGGTCCCGCCCCCGCTGCTCAGCCGATCGCCGCGGCCCTCGGCCGCCCGCCGGCGGCGGTGTCCCCCTCGCACGCCCCCGTGGCGGCAGCGGCGGCCGGACCCTCCCGGTCCCGCTCCCCCCGGTCCGGCATCAGCGCGGTCAGCGCCAGCGCGAACGCCGCGGCCGTGTACACGCCGGTCCACAGGACCCAGCCGCCGGGCGGTGCCCAGTGCGCCGAGAACGGCACCCACGGCCCGGCGGTGCCGACGGCGAAGCGCCGCAGCACCCAGAAGAACGCCGCCGCGTCGGCGAGCGCCAGCCCGGCCGCGGCGAAGCCGGTGAGCCGGCGCCAGGGGAAGTCCCGCCCCTGCGAACGGCTCGCGCCGATCAGCGCCGCCATCAGCGGCAGCCCCACGGCGAAGGGCAGCAGGTAGCGCCCCTGCCAGACCATGCCGAGCTTCTCGGCCTGCGAGGACTGGGCGACCACCGGGACGACCACGATCGCCGCCAGCATGCCGAGCAGGGCCAGCGCCTCGCGCCCGCGCCCGTACGCCAGGCCCAGCGCGGCCAGCACCGCGGTCACGCCCAGCCAGATCAGGTAGGTGAAGGCCGGGGCCGGGGTGTCCAGCCAGCCGAAGTAGCCGACCATCTGCTGGACGTACGTCTCGGTGTTGCCGAAGGTCTGCCGGGCGGCCTCCGTGACCGTCAGCGTCTTCGGCGTGTTGATCACCGAATGGTCCGGGTGGGCTGCCGCCCACAGCAGCGCACCGGCCGTGGCGAGGCCCAGCAGCGCCGTCCAGGCCCACAGCGCCTTGCGCCGCAGGATCTGGCGCAGGGCGCCCCGCTGCTGGAGGAGCAGTGCGAAGGCGACCGCGCCGGCGAACCAGATGAGGCCGAGCGGCCGGATGTTGATCAGGACGAGCCCGCCGATGCCCACGCGGGCCAGCCGGCGGTTCAGCAGCCGCGGATCGGGCGAGACGAGGAGGGACAGCAGCGCCGTCCACACGAGGATGCCGGCGGCGATCTCTCCGCCGGAGGGGTTGACCATGCCGCCCATGTACAGGGCCATCGGCGTGGCCGCGGTGAGCACGCCGAGGACCGCCACCGAGCGGCGCCGCCACTCGGCGGCCGTGACCACCGCGCTGGCCAGCAGCGCGGAGCAGATGACGGCTGCCATCAGGCGCATCAGGTAGAGCCCCTGCGGGCCCTTGACCAGCAGGCTCGGCCAGCCCGTCGCCAGGTAGAAGGCCGGGTGGTAGCGGCCGGCGGCGGTGGTGGCCCGGACGGTCTTGCCGGAGTGCCCGATCTCCGGCGCGCAGGACGCGGGCCGGGCCTGGTTCCACGAGTAGCACTCGTGCTGCCTGGGCAGCTCGGTGTACCACTGCGGGAGCCGTACGCCGGTCTCCGCGAACTTGCCCTCGATGCCGGCCACGGTGTGCGGCACCATCACCTCGGTGCCTCCGAACTGGCCCCGGGCCACCGCGGCCGCGCGGATGAAGTGCGCGTGCTCGTCGGGG
Source organism: Streptomyces sp. NPDC046866 (assembly GCF_040704625.1). NCBI lineage: Bacteria > Bacillati > Actinomycetota > Actinomycetes > Kitasatosporales > Streptomycetaceae > Streptomyces > Streptomyces sp. NPDC046866. The sequence goes on along the minus strand of NZ_JBEYXN010000009.1, from coordinate 116,396 downwards.
GACCCGCCGAGCGGGGTGGCCGCGGACCAGGAGGCCGCGAGCGTGAGGAAGAGCGCGAAGGAGACGGCCCAGAGCCGCTTGGGAGTCCGGGCCGATCGGTCGGCCAGCCGGATGAGGACGGAGATCATCGGTTACCCCGGGTCATCGGATGTAGGCCAGCCAGCTCTGGTCGCCGTCCTTGGAGCAGACGCCCTTGGGAGCGAACTTCGGGCACCTGCCGTTCTGCTGCCGGACGGTGTGCGACACCCACGGCAGGATCCGGTACGTGCCGTCCTGCGCCGGCATGAGCCGGTCGGAGACCGAGGAGGAGGCCGTACCGAGCAGCAGCAGGAGCGCGCACAGCGCGCCGATGACGGCCCCTTCGCGCCCGGGGAAGCCGCCGCGCACCGCGGCGCCGGTCGCGGCGCCGGTCGCGGCGACCGGCTCCGCCACGCCGGAGCGCCGCTCGGCCAGCCGCAGCGAGACCAGGTGCGCCACGAGCGCACACAGGATCAGCCCGCAGTAGAGCAGCTGGTTGTTGGTGCGGGTGTAGAGCTGGACGGTCTGCGTCTCGTACATGTGGGAGGCGATGTACATGCGCATCACCCACGCGCTGACGAACATGGCGGCGATGGTGACCACGAGCGGCTTGCGCAGGCCCAGCCAGATCGCCGCACCGAGGCAGACGAAGGTCACCAGGGCGAACAGCCCGACCCCGCCGAACTCGCCCGGCGGCGGCCAGTCGCCCACCTTGCCCGGCATGTCGGTGCGCCACATCAGGTAGTAGGCGGGGTCGGTGAAGTTGTCGAAGCGGAAGTTGTAGTCCTTGGTGGTCTGCCCCTCGGCGAGCATGACCGCCAGGTAGCGCCCGGCCACCACCAGGAAGGCCGCGAGGGCGGCGCCCATGAAGGCCGCGCCCTTGGCGGGGCCGGTCCGCCACGGGAAGTACAGCAGGGCGGCGAACAGCACCCCGGCCGCGCTCCACAGGAACCAGCCGGAGTACGTGAGGAAGAGGACGCCCAGCAGCGCGCCGAAGCCGGCGCCCTTGAGCAGCAGCGGCCGCCGGCCCGCGGTGCCGCTGCGGCGCAGTGCCACCACCATCGCGACCAGCACCGGCACCAGCAGGGCCAGCACGGTCTGGCTGTACGGCTTGTACGAGTCGATCAGCGCGAAGGCGGGCACCAGGCCGAAGGCCAGCGCCCGCACCGGGCTGAGCAGCATGCGCCAGGCCAGGTACACCAGGGGCCCGAAGGCGGCGGCGCCGAGGATCTGGAGGTCCTTGAACGCGTAGGCGGTGTTGCCGCCGTGGAACCACTCGGCGTAGTAGCCGAGGGTGTAGAGCGGCAGCGGCGGGTAGACCGCCGAGCCGGACGGCCGGCCGTTGGCGACGGCGTGGGCCCATTCGACGAGGCGGCCGGTGTCGCCGTTGAGGCCGAACATCGGCCACGGCGTGCCCAGCAGCGCGATCACCGCTCCCGCGGCGACGAAGCCGCTGGCCAGGCCGGCGATGCCGGCGGAGGCGATGCGGGTGGCGAGGTCGAAGTGGCGGCCGCGGCGCAGCCGCATCGCCAGCAGCACGGCGCCGACGAGGACCAGCCCGAGCAGCACGAACCGCAGCTGGACCGCGGCCAGGCCGCTGACCTGGGCGATCCGGTCGAGCGGGTTGAGCTTGAGGCGGCGGGCCAGCAGGGGCATGGCCAGGGCCGCGGCGAAGGCCACGGCGGCTTCCACCAGCAGCAGGCCGCCGCGGGAGCGCCAGGTGCCCGGCGCCGGGGGCGCCACGGTCGCGGCGGGCGTCGCGGGCGCGGGCGTCCCCGGCGCCTCGGGGTCGTGCGCGGCCGGTCCGTCGCTCGGGGGACCCGGACGCACGTCCGCCTGCCCCTCGGTACTGACTGTCACTGACGGTGTCCCTACTGCTGGTCGGTGTTCGGCCCCCGGTGGTCGCTGCGCAGCAGACACTGCCCCTCGGGGCCCGCCGCACCGGTGCCCCTGGCAGGGAGCGGCAGGATGAAGGGCGGTGCGGGACAGTTCCGGCTGTGCTGCCGGGCATACTATCGGGCCGCCTCGCGCCGCCGTCGGCCTCGGACCGCAGCCCCGGGCCGGTCCGGCCGGCTCCGGCGGGGCCGTCGCGACCTGCGGGTCAGTTGAGGACGCCGAGGCCGGCGAGCAGGAAGAGCAGCACCCAGCCCCCCATGGCCAGCCAGCCGAGGGCCAGGCCGATCGTCGCGGGCCCCTCGCCCTCCTCGCCGCTCGCCCGCATCTGCGCCTTGGCGATGTGGCCGGTGATCACGGCGCCGGGGGCCACCATCCCGAGCGTCGGCAGGCTCAGCACGCCCATGACGAGGGAGGCGATGGCCATCCCGTTGACGCGGCGTCCCGGCATGGGCGCCGTCCCCGGCATCGGCATGACGGGCATCGGCTGCGGCCCGAAGGCGGGCGGTACCGGGGCCGCCGACGGCAGCGCGGTGCCGAAGGGGCCCGGTACCGGCCCGGCCGGCAGGTCCGCGATCAGCTGCGCGAGCTGGCCGTAGGTCTGGGCCCGGGAAGCGGCATCGAAGCGCTGGCCGTACTCCTCACGGGAGAGCCGGCCCTCGGCGTACGCGGCCTTGAGGACGTCGACCGTGCGGTCGCGGTCGGTGTGCGAGGCGCGCATCGCCGCGTGCGGCGCGGGCAGCGGCTGCTGCCAGGGCTGCTGCCCGTACCCGTACGGCTGCGGCTGCGGCCGGGGAGGGACCGGGTACTGCTGCCCCCACGGCTGATCGCCCATCCCGCCACCTCCGTCGCCCCTGCGCCCGGCACCCGCCGCGCGCCGCGCGCCTGCCGCGCACGTCGTCCCAGGATGGAGGACGAACGGGCCCCGGCAAAGGTTGCCGCTCTGCGGCCCGGGTCCTGCCGGGGTCCCGCCCGGCTCCCGCGGGGCGGAGGTGTGTGATGAGGTGGCGGTCATGACCGACTTCGAGACGATCACGGTACCGGCCCGCCTGTGCGGATACCCCGGAGTGGCCTTCGGCGGGTACGTGGCCGGGGTGCTGGCCGCGCGGGCGGCCGCGCCGACGGTACGGGTGGACTTCCGCCGCCCCGTGCCCACCGGCAGCCCGGTCCGGCTCGCCGCGACCGCCGGCGGCGGCGTGGAGCTGACGGACGGTACGGCCCTGCTGGCGGCGGCGGTCCCCGCCGAGCCGCCGGCGGAAGCCCCGCCCGCCCCCTCCTGGGACCAGGCGTCCGCGGCGGCCGACGCCTTCCGGGCGGCTCCGCCGGACGGCGGCGTCGACTGCTTCGGCTGCGGCCTGGACCGCACCCCCGACACGGGGCTGCGCCTGCACTGCGGCCGGGTGCCCGGGACCGGGCTGGTCGGCGCGGCCTGGACGCCGGGCCCCGACCTCGCCGATGCCGACGGGCTGCTGCCGCCCGAGCTGGTGTGGGGCGCACTGGACTGCCCGGGGAACGCGGCGGGCCGCCTCCTCGACGACCGCAAGGCCGGGGCGGTCACGGCCGCGCTGACCGCGCGGCTGCTGCGCCCGGTTCCGGTCGGGGGCGGGGGCCTGGTCTCGTACGCCTGGCTGCTCGGCAGCGAGGGGCGCAAGTACCGCGTGGGCACGGCCCTGGCCACCGCCGACGGTGAACTGTGCGCCCTCGGCGAGGCCCTGTGGGTGGAACCGCGCGGCTAGGTCGTCTCTTTCGGATCCTGCCGGTCAAGCCCGCGTCGTCCGGTGCCGTGCATCGGCGTGTTGGCGGAGCGCCCTTGTACTGGACGTACTCGGGTGCACCGCCAACGCGGCGAGGTGCGGTGCCGGGCGGCGCGGGTCAGGCAAGATCCGGAAGAGAGCCTAGTGCGGTGTGGGCCGCAGGGGTTCACCGCTCCGGGTGCGGCGAACCGGGCCGTCCCGACCCGGGACGCCACGCCTGGGCGGACGCGGCGGTGTCCGGGAGCAGTCTCTTCCCGAACGTCGACAGCGGCTCCAGGGCGGTGTTGAGCTCGTGGCCCAGCGGGGTCAGGGAGTACTCCACGCGCGGCGGGACCTCGTCGTAGGCCTCGCGGTGGACGAGGCCGTCGGCCTCCATCTCGCGCAGCTGGGCCGCGAGCACCTTCTCGGAGACGCCGGGGACCAGTCTGCGCAGTTCGCCGAAGCGGCGTGGCCGCTGGTCCAGCTCCCACAGGAGCGACACCTTCCACTTTCCGTCGATCAAAGACACGGCCGCAGCCACACCGCAGTGCTCCGCACCCGGCCTCCGCGTCACCGACATCGCACACCCCTCCCGACCTGTTCGCTCACCTCGGAGTAAGCACCCACTCCCAAGTGCGTACTTGAGCACCCGTCAGCCCGTGACCAGGCTGAAGGGCATGAACGACACCGACGCCACCGTGGCACAGCGCTCCCTCACCCTTCTCGGCCTAGGCGACATGGGCTCGGCCCTCGCCCGCACCTGGCTCGCAGCAGGCCACTCCCTCACCGTCTGGAACCGCACCTCCGCCAAGGCGCATTCCCTCGCCGCCGGGCACGGCACCGCCGGCACCGCCACCGTCGCCGCGACCCCGGCCGAGGCGGTGGCCGCGAACGACCTCGTCGTGGTGTGCCTGCTGGACGACGCCAGCGTGGGCTCGGCCCTCGACGGCGTCGACCTGACCGGCAAGGACCTCGTGAACCTCACCACCTGCACCCCGGCCGAGGCCCGCGGCCGCGCCGCCGGCTTCGAGGCGCGCGGCGCCCGGTTCCTGGATGGCGGGATCATGGCCACCCCGGTGATGATCGGCGCGCCCGAGGCCGGCGGCTACGTCTTCTACAGCGGCTCGCGGGCCCTGTTCGACACCCACCGGGCGGTCCTGGAGGTCCCGGCCGCCGGCCGCTTCGTCGGCGGCGACCCGGGCCACGCCGCCCTGCACGACGTGGCGCTGCTGAGCGCGATGTACGGCCTGTTCGCAGGCGTCAGCCACGCCTTCGCGCTGATCGAGGGCGAGGAGGGCATCGCACCGAAGGACCTGGCGCCGCTGCTGTCGGAGTGGCTGGGCGCGATGGGCTTCTTCATCGGCAACGCGGCTGAGCGGCTGACCTCGCGGGACTTCACCACGGGGGTGGTGTCGAACCTGGCCATGCAGGTCGCGGGCAGCGGGACGCTGCTGCGCACCGCCGAGGAGCAGGGCGTCAGCGCGGAGCTGATCGCCCCGTACTTCGGGCTGATGCGGCGCCGGCTGGCCGCCGACGAGGCCGCGTACGCCGGGGAGGACACGGCGGGCGCGATCACCCTGCTGAGCCGGGCGGGCTAAGCCGCCGGCCCTGCCGCTCACGGCTGCGGCGCCGACGGCGGCGCACCGTGGCCTCCGGCGGGGTACTGCGGCGGATGCGGGGCCTGCTGATTGCCGGCGGCCGGGTACTGCGGCGGGTACGGGCTCTGCGGCGGCTGGGCGTACGGGCCGGGCTGCTGCTGCGGCTGCGCGTACGGGCCCGGCTGCTGCTGGGCGTACGGCTGCGGCGGCGGCTGCTGCGTCGCGTACGGCTGCGACTGCGACTGCGGCTGCTGCGCGTACGGGTTCGCCTGCTGCGGCGGGTAGGGGCTCTGCTGCTGCGGCGGGTACGCGGCCTGGTGCGGCCCGGTGGCCCGGCCCTGCTGCTGCGCGTACGGCCCCGGCCGGTCCGCGTACGGCGCCTGCTGCCCGTACGGCGAGTGCTGCGCCGGGGACGCCGGCCCACCGGCGCCGCCCTCCGCGGCCCCCCGGTCCCCGTCGCGACCGGTCCCGGGGTCCTCGCCCGCGCCCTCGTCCTCGCCCCGCAGGTCCCGCACCATCAGCGTGGCCCCGGCCACCGCGCCCGGCATCAGGAACACCGCCACCAGCGGCAGCAGGAACGCCAGCACCAGCGGCACACCGAAGCCGAGGGCCAGCGCCCGCCGCCCGCGCAGCAGCGCCAGCCGGTCGGCGAACTCCACCTCGCGCCGCTGGAGCGCGACGGCGGTGAGCTCCTCGGTGAGGAAGAACCCGGAGACGCAGAACCCGATCGCCGGAATCACGGTCTGCCCGATCACGGGGATGAAGCCCAGCGCGAAGAGCAGGATCCCGTACAGCAGCACCCGCAGCAGCACCTTCACGCTGTCCCGGGCGGAGATCCACAGCTCCGTCAGCAGCGGCAGCCCGGACTCGGGGGCGTCGCCGCCGACGCTGCGGTCGACCTGCTCCGAGAGGGACTCGTAGAACGGCTGGCCGATGAGCAGGGTCACGGCGGTGAAGGTGATCACCGCGAGGAACAGGCCGAGGGCGAAGACCAGGGCGGTCAGGAAGCCGCGGAACAGCCCGAGCCAGGGCGAGCCCCAGTCGTCGGCGAAGGGCGTCGCCCAGGCGGTGAGGTCGTCGGCGCCGTAGCCGAGGCCGACGAGGGCGCCGGCGTACAGCACCAGCGACACCAGGCCGGGCAGCAGGCCGAAGCCCAGCCACCGGCCGTTACGGAACACCCATCTCTGTCCGGCCCACAGGTAGCCGAATCCCCCCGCAAGATCACGCATGGGGTCCAGCTTACGGCGAAGGCCGCCCTCCGCACCGGGGGGCGGCCTCCGCCGGGCGCGAGCCGGATCAGACGGCGAGCTCGACCGTGATGTTGCCGCGGGTGGCCTTGGAGTACGGGCAGACCTCGTGGGCCTTCTCGATGAGCTCCTTGGCCTTGGCCTCGTCGACGTTCGGGATCACGGCGGAGATCTTCACGATCAGGCCGAACCCGTCGTCGTTCTTGCCGATGCCGACCTCGGCGGTGACGGTGGAGCCGGAGATGTCGGCGTTCTCGTTGCGGGCGACGACGCCGAGGGCGCCCTGGAAGCAGGCGCTGTAGCCGGCGGCGAAGAGCTGCTCCGGGTTGGTGCCGGCGCCGTTGCCGCCCAGCTCCTTCGGCGGGTTGACCACGACGTCGAGCTGGCCGTCGTTCGTCGCGACGCGGCCGTCACGGCCGTTCTCGGCGGTGGCGACGGCGGTGTAGAGGACGTCGGACTGCTGGATGGACATGTAAGAGGATCCTCCTGGTCATCGCCGCGACTCGCGCCCACGATCGCGACGGTTGTGGAGTGAGCCTAACGGGTGAAGGAAACGATCATCTTTCCGGTGTTCTCTCCGCGCAGCATTCCGAGGAAGGCCTCGGCCGCGTTCTCGACGCCCTCGACGACCGTCTCGTCGGCCACGAGCTCCCCGGAGCGCAGCCAGCCGGCCACGTCCTCGACGAACTGCGGCTGGAGCCCGGCGTGGTCCCCGACGAGGATGCCCTGCAGGCGCAGGCGCTTGCCGATGACCGCGACGAGGTTGCGCGGCCCGGGCGCCGGCTCGGTGTCGTTGTACTGGGCGATCGCCCCGCACAGGGTGGCCCGGCCGTGCACCTTCAGGGAGGCGATGGCGGCTTCGAGGTGGTCGCCGCCGACGTTGTCGAAGTAGACGTCGATGCCCTCGGGGGCGGCTTCCTTCAGCTGCTCGCCGACGGGGCCGTTCTTGTAGTTGAAGGCGGCGTCGAAGCCGTACTTCTGCGTGAGGAGCGTCACCTTCTCGTCGGAGCCGGCGGAGCCGATCACGCGGGCGGCGCCCTTGATCCTGGCGAACTGGCCGACCAGGCTGCCGACGGCCCCGGCCGCGCCGGAGACGAAGACGGTGTCGCCCTCCTTGAAGGAGGCCACCTCGAACAGGCCGGCGTAGGCGGTCAGGCCCGGCATGCCGAGGACGCCGAGGTAGGCGGAGAGCGGGGCGAGCGAGGCGTCGACCTTGGTGGCGTGCTTGGCGTCGAGGTCGGCGTACTCGCGCCAGCCGAGGCCGTGCAGGACGTGGTCGCCGACCTCGAAGCCCTCGGCGGCGGAGGCGACGACCTCGCCGACCGCGCCGCCGTCCATGGGCTTGTCCAGCTGGAAGGGCGGGATGTAGGACTTCACGTCGTTCATGCGGCCGCGCATGTACGGGTCCACGGACATGTGGAGGTTGCGGACCAGGATCCGGCCGGGGGCGGGGGCGCCGACCTCGACCTCGCGCAGGGCGAAGTCCTCGGCGACGGGCCAGCCCTGGGGACGGCGGATGAGGTGCCACTCGCGGCTGACGGCAGGGATCTCGGACATGGTGCACTCCCGGTCGGAAAAATGCTTCAGAAGATGAAACAACCATGCGCCTGGATATTTCATGTTGTCAAGTAAATGGGTACGCTGGATCCATGCCCAGTCACCCCAGCCGCCGTGCGGATCCCCTGACCGTCGAGGTCGTCGAGCTCATCGGCACCGTCGTGGCCCGCTACCACGAGGAGTACGAGCACGCGGCCGCCAGTCACCAGCTCACCGGCGCCCAGGCGCGCGTGCTGAACCTGCTGTCCCTGGAGCCGATGCCGATGCGCCGCATCGCGCAGAAGCTGAAGTGCGAGCCGTCCAACATCACCGGCATCGTGGACCGCCTGGAGACGCGCGGCCTGGTCGAACGCCGCCCCGACCCGGCCGACCGCCGCGTGAAGTTGGCCGCCCCGACCGAGGAGGGCCTGCAGACCGCGGACCGGCTGCGCGAGTCGCTGGACTTCGCGCGCGAGCCGCTGGCCGGCCTGTCCGCGGACGAGCGGGCGGTCCTGCGGGACCTGCTCAAGCGGATGCTGGGCTGACCGGCCCGCTCAGCAGAAGATCCACAGCACGCAGGACTGCGCCGTCTTCGTCGGCGTCGGACTCGGCTTCGGCGGCGGCACCGGCTGCGCGGTGCCCGAGGCGCCCGGCGACGGCTTCCCCGACGTTCCCGGCTGTACGGACGGCCCCTTCCCGGTGCCCGGCTGCACTCCGGAGTCCCCGGAGGCGGAGGCCGACACCCCGGGACCCGGCTGCGCCGCGCCCGAGGCGGAGCCCCCGGGCTGCCCCGGCTGCGAAGCCCCCGCGGAGGCCTTCGCCCCGCCCGCGCCCTTGGCCGGCTTCAGCGAGGCCGGAGCGGCCGGCCCGCCGGTGCGGCTCGGCAGCGGAGCCGGCTCCTGGGGACCGTTCTCGTCGGTCAGCATCACCTTGGCGGCGCGGTCGGAGCGCTCCCCCTCGGCCACCATGCGGGCCAGCGCAACCGAGCCGCCGACCGCGAGCGCGAGCCCGAGCCCGACGCTGAGCAGCATCCGCCGGCGCCGGCGGGTCTCGGCCCGGCGGCGGGCCCCGGCGCGGCGCTCGTACGGGCCGGCCAGCTCGACGAGGGAGTCGGTGAACGGATCGGCCGTCTCCGGCTCGGCGGCGGCCCCGCCGGGCACGGCCGCACCGTACGGCGCATGGGCCGCGTACGCCCCGGGGGCCCGGCGGACCCCGTCGGCCTCGAACACACCGTCGGCCTCGTACACGCCGCCGACCGCGTGGGCTGCGTCGCCCCCGTACGGCCCGGCGGCCTGGTACGACCCCGCCCCCTCGTACGGGGCTGCGGCCGCGGCAGGGCTCGGCGGGGCGACGGGAGGCAGGTACTCGGCCGGGGTTCCGCACCCGGCACACGCCAGAGCGCCGTTGAGGTGCCTCCGGCAGGCGTGGCAGTAGTCCATGGCGTCCTGACGCTACGCCGTTCGACGCAACATCCGTATCGCGGGTTCGTAAAGGTCCTGTGTGGAATCGTGGGCTCCATGACCACGACACCGCCTCCGGGACCCTTCGGCCGGACCGCGTTCCAACTGGTCCTGCTGCGCCGGATGGCGGACTTCCGGCCGGAGCTTGCCGAGGACGCCCGGCGCCAGCTCGGTGCCTCGCTCGCCGACCAGCGGGAGGCCAACAGGCGCTGGCAGGCGATGGTCCGCTCGCCCCGCTCGCGCGGGGCCCTGGCCCGCTACCGCTCGGTGCTGGGCCCGCCGGAGTCCACGGCCGCGCGGACCATCGGCGACCTGCAGTGCGAGGCCCTGCTGTGGGAACTGCCGCTCTGGCCGGACCTGCGCTTCGAGGTGCTGGCCGCGCCCGACGGGGCGGTGTGGAACGAGTGGCTGGTCCGCGCCCCCGGCGCGCCGGGCCCCGTACTGAACACGCCGCAGGACCTGCGGCCCTGGTCGGCGACGGTGGACGAGGTGGCGCGGGCCTTCGCCCCGGTGCGGCCGATGGAGGGCACCGCGCCGACCCGGTGGCGGCTGGCGTTCGCCGCGCAGGGCCGGCCGTGCGTGGCGGAGTTCACGTACGGCCTGCTCCAGCGCGTGACGGTGGACGGCACCGAACTCGCACCGGCCGCCCCCTCGGAGCAGCAGACCGACCCCGGCGGCCCGAGCCCGGCCTAGGGCGGACGGGACCCGACCACGACCGAGGCCGCGCTGCCCGGCACGCGTGTCGGTCGGAGGAGTGGACCTGCTCGCCTCACGCGGCCGCGGCCTTCTCTCTTCTCTCGGCCTGCGGTCGTCCAGGCAACCGCCAACGTCGGCATCACCGGTCAGAAGACCAGGACGCTGGGGACCGATGCCCGGGTCCGCGGCTGATCGGTCACGGCGCTAGCGCGCGAGGAAGGCCCGCACCCCGGCCGCGGTGGCAGCGTCGCCCAGCAGGTCGTTGTGGTTCAGGCAGCCGACGGCGGTGTTGGCGGCTCCGGCCAGGGGGACGCTGCTGTCGGGGTTGACGACCTCGTCGCAGTCGGACCAGAACGCCGCGTACTTCACCGCGTCCGGCGTCTCGTCCCCGGAGTTCAGGTGCTGCACCACGTACGAGCCGGGCGTCATGTCCCGGCAGGCCTGGTCCCACAGGGCGCAGGCCCAGGCGGTGGAGGTCCCGTGGTTGGGGCCGGCCAGCGAGACCCAGTGGTTCACGCTCGCGGTGCCGCCGCCGTACTTCACGTACCAGCGGCTGACGAGCGATCCGAAGGAGTGCGCGACGATGTCGACCTCGGCGGCGCCGGTCTGCCGGCGGACCTGGTCGACGTACGTGCCGAGCTGCCCGGCCAGGACCTCGTTGACGGAGCGGTGGGTGTCGTAGCCCCAGGAGAAGAGCTCGGAGTCCGCGTATCCGGCGGCGCGCAGCTGCGCGCGCAGGGAACCCCAGACCCCCGGATCGGCGTTGTAGCCGTGGACGAGGACGACGGGCCGGTGCGCCGCGGCGGCGGCCGGTGCGGCGGCCTGCGCAGGTACGGCAGCCTGCGCCGGTGCGGACGCCTGCGCAGGTACGGCAGCCTGCGCCGGTGCGGGCGCACGGAAGCCCAGGAGGGCCGGGCAGAGCGCCAGGCACGCCGCCAGGAGGGCGGCCGTTCTCTGGCGGGGCGTCACCATCGCGGTCCCCTTACCTCGTTACGGGCCAGTAGCGCGGACGGTGCGCGCATCGTCGTGCCTGTCGGTACAGAAATCCACCCCCGTGCAGCACCCCGCGCCCCTGCGGCCCGCCCCGGCCGGAGCAGTTCAACGGGCGGTATGCCCCATTCGCCCGAGAAGATATGGAGTGCAAACCGGCATCCGCCGGTCTTCTTGCGTCAGCGCTCTCGGGAGGATCTGCCGTGACCGTCAGTCTTGAGCAGTTGCGCCGTTGCCACGTCGCCGTCGACCTCGGGGCCGCCAGGACCCGTGTCTACGTCAAGGGCGCCGGCCTCGTCGTGGACGAACCCAGCGTCGCCGCCGTCAACACCCGCACCGGCGCGCTCATCGCCGTCGGCACCTTCGCCGAGCGGATGACCGGCCGCACGCCCGACTACATCCGCGTGGTCCGCCCCGTCTCCGGCGGCACCGTGGTCGACATCGACATGGCCCAGCGGATGCTGCGCAGCCTGCTCGGCGAGAAGCTGCGGCGCGCCCTGCGCCGCAAGCCGCGGCTGCGGGCCGCCGCCTGCACCCCGTACGACGCCGACCCGCTCGCCCAGCGCGCCGCCGTGGAGACCCTGGTCGGGCTCGGCGCCCGGCACGTCGAACTCGTCGACACCCTCATCGCGGCGGCCGTCGGCTGCGGCCTCCCCGTGGAGCAGCCGACCGCGACCATGATCATGGTCTGCGGGGCCGCGGCCACCCAGGTCGCCGTCCTCTCCCTCGGCTCGATCGTCACCGCCGAGCGGATCCCCGTCGGCGGCGAGGCCATCGACCACGCCGTCGTCCAGCACCTGCGCCACGCCCACGAGCTGATGCTGCCCAGCCAGGCCGTCCGGCCCCTCCAGCTGGCCCTGCACGGCAACGGCATCACCCCCGACGGCCCCGCCTCGACCCTCATCCACGGCCGCGACGTGGCCACCGGGCTCGCCCGCTCCGTGCACGTCGACACCGCCGCCGTCCGGGACGCCATCCACACCCCGCTGACCGCCGTCCTCGACGGCATCGGCAAGGTGCTGCGGGACTGCCCGCCCGACCTGGTCGCCGACCTGACGGACCGGGGAATCATGATGGTGGGAGGCAGCGCCCTGCTGCCCGGCCTGGACCAGATGCTGCACGACGCCACCGGCATGCCCGTCGCCATCGCGGAGAGGCCGGACGTGTGCGCCGTGCTCGGGCTCGGCAAGATGCTCGAAGGGAAGATCGCCCCGATGGTCCTCAACCCGCTGTCCGAATGACCCCCGGGCAGGGAGCCGACCTCCCCGTCCCGCCGCGGGCGGTCCGCGGCGCCGGCTCGGAGCCGGAGCTGCGCACCACCCTCCAGCACCTCGTGGACTCGGCCGCCGAACTGTGCGGTGCCCGGTACGCCGCGCTCGGGGTCTTCGATCCCGGGCGCATCCGGCTGACCGAGCTGTACACGGCCGGGCTGAGCGAGGCCGAGCGCGCCGCGGTCCCCCGCCTGTCCGACGGCCGCACCGACCTGCTCGCAGCCCTCACCGGGGATCCGCGCCCGCCGGTGCCGGACGACCCGACGCAGGACCCCCGCCCGGCCGGCTCCCCGCCCGGCCGGCTGCCCGGCCACCCGCCCGTGCGCAGCTTCCTCGGCGTCCCCATCCGGGTCCACACCGAGGTCTTCGGCAGCCTCCACCTCGCCGGGAAGCGCGGCGGCGGGCCGTTCCTGCCCGAGGACCGCGCCCTCCTGCGCGTGCTCGCCCTGCAGGCGGGCATGGCCATCGGCACCGCCCGCCTGTACGAGACCGCCCGCCGCCGGGAGCGCTGGATCGAGGGCGCGGCCGCGGTCACCACCACCCTGCTGGCCGGACGGCCTGCCGCCGACGCGCTGATGTGCGTGGCCGAGCGGGCCCGGCTGCTCGCCGACGCGGCCGCCGGGGTGGTCCTCCAGCCGACCCCCGAGGGCGGCATGGAGATCGTGGCCGCCTCCACGCACGGCGACCCCGGCGACCTGGTCGGCACCACCATCGCGCCCGGTTCGGCGGTCCTGGAGCAGCTGCTCGGCGGCGAGCCCGTGTTCATCGAGGACTCCGCGACGGACCCGCGGATGACCACCCCCGTGCGCAAGCGCTTCGGGCCGAGCATGATGCTGCCGCTGCAGAGCGGCGGGCAGCTGATCGGCACCCTCGCCCTGCCGCGGCCCCGGGGCGGCCGGCCGTACGACGCCGTGGACCGGCTGCTGGCCTCCCAGTTCGCCTCCCAGGCCGCGCTGGCGCTGGTCCTCGCCGACGCGCAGCACGACCGGGAGCAGCTCGCCGTCTACGAGGACCGCGACCGGATCGCACGGGACCTGCACGACCTGGTCGTCCAGCGGCTGTTCGCGACGGAGATGATGCTGGAGAGCGCCAGGATGCGGTCGGCGGCCGCCGCGTCCGGGGACCCCGTCGGCGACGAACTGGCCCGCGCGGTGGACGAGCTGGACTCCACCATCCAGGAGGTGCGCACCGCCATCTTCGCCCTCCAGCAGCCGCCGACCGACGCGCCGACGACCTTCCGCGGACGGGTGCTGCGCGAGACCCGCGGCGCCGCGGTCCTGCTCGGCTTCCCCCCGTCGGTGCACTTCGCGGGCGCGGTCGACGCCCTGATCCCCGACCCGGTGGCCAAGGACCTGATCGCCGCCCTGCGCGGCGCGCTCGCCGCGGCCCACCGGCGCGCCGAGGTCGGCTCCATCGAGGTGGAGGTGGACGCCGCCGCGGACCGGGTCCGCCTGACCGTCACGGACGACGGCCGCACACCCACGGGCACCCGCGGGACGACGCTGACCTGGGAAGCGGCGCTCTAGGACCGGTCAGCGGACGGGCGGGCGGCGGCCCGCAGCGCGATCCGGGTGCTGGACTGCGCCACGCCCGCCTCCCGCTTGAGGCGGCGCAGCAGGCTGTCGAGCGCGGCCGGGTCGGCGGCCCGGGCCCGTACGAGGTAGTCGTACTCCCCCGTCACGTGGACCACCTCGGTGATCCCCGGCAGGGCGGCGGCCTTCTGCTCGAACTCCTCGTTGGTGGTGTCCTGGCGCAGGGTCAGGTCGATGAAGACGACGAGCCCGCCGCGGGTGTCGGCGGCCGGATCGACGACGACCGTGAACCCCCGGATGACCCCCTCGCGCCGCATGCGGCGGACGCGGTCGGCGGCGGCGTTGGCGCTGAGGCCGACGCGGACGCCGAGGTCCCGGTACGAGATCCGCGCATCCCCCTGGAGGATGCCGAGGATTTCCCTGTCGAGGCGGTCCATGCCGCGATTCTCGCAGTCGCGGCCGATATGCGCCGCCGCGGCCGGGGCGGGGCGGCGCACGCTGCCGCCCATGACGGAACTACTGACTCCCGCCCTGGCGGGCACGGTCGCGGGGCTGGGCGTGGCGATGCCGATGGGTGCGATGAGCGTGCTGCTGCTCCAGGAGGCGATGCGCGACCGCCGCACCGCCGTCGCGGCGGCGGCGGGCGTGGCGGCGGTCGACTTCGGCTACGCCGCCCTGGCCGCGGCGCTCGGCCCCTGGGTGGCCTCCCACGTGCGCCCGGTCGAGGCCTGGATCCGGCTGTTCGCCGCGGTGGCGCTCCTCGCGATCGCGGCCCGCGGCCTGTACGCGTCGACCCGCGCGGCCGCCTCCGACCCGAGCGGCCCGGCGGTCTCCGACCCGAGCGGCCCGGCCGCCGGCCGCCCGGAGGGGGCCGCGTCCGCGGCCCGGACCGGCGCCGGGGCTCCCATCGCCGCCGCGGTCCGGACCGGCGCCGGAGCTGCAGCGGTCGGCGGCGGCGCCGGGGCTGCTGCGGGTGCCGGCGGGGCGGGGAGGGCGTTCGGGCGGTACGTCGCGCTCACCGCCGTGAACCCCACCACCGCCCTCTACTTCGCCGCCCTCACCACCGCCCAGGCGGCCGCCCTCGGCACCGCCGCGGCCGCGACCGCCTTCGTCGCGGGCGTCGCCGTCGCCTCGCTCCTGTGGCAGCAGGCCCTCGTCGCACTCGGTGCGCTCGCCGGCCGCCGCATTCCGCCCGGCGTCCGGACGTGGACCTTCCGGCTCGGCTACGGGCTCGTCGCGCTCTATGCCCTCGACATCGCCTTCCCCCTGCCCTGGACCGCCACCGCCCCTTAGGGGAAGATCCAAAAGTGGCGGGCTCACCCCCTAGGGTGAGCCCGTGACGACGACCCGCCTCTCGGCCCGCGCGGCCATCGCCTCCGTGACCGACCCCGGCACCTTCGCCGAACTGCCCGCCCCACGGCGGGAGTCGGCTCCCGACGGCCCCCTGGGCTGGACCGGCTACGACGACTCCCGGGCCCGCGCCGCGGACCGGACCGGCGAGCAGGAGTCCGTGGTCATCGGCACCGCCCTGATCGGCGGCTGCCGCACGGCCGTCATCTCCTTCGAGTTCGGCTTCCTCGGCGGCTCCCTCGGCGAACGCACCGGAGACCGGCTCGAAGCCGCGTACACCCACGCTCGCGAGCACCGCCTGCCCCTGGTGTCCCTGATCGCCACCGGCGGCTCCCGCATGCAGGAGGGCATGCTCGCGCTGACCCAGCTCCAGCGGGTGGCCCGGCAGTGCGTCCTGACCCGGGCGGCCGGGCTCCCCCAGATCGCCGTCCTCCGCGACCCCACCACCGGCGGCGGCTGGGCCACCCTCGGCGCGGGCGCGGACGTCGTCCTCGCGCTCCCGGGCGCGCAGGTCGGCTTCGCCGGGTCCCGGGTGCGGCCCGCGGACGCGGACCCCGCGGCGTACACCGCGGAGGGCCAGTTCGCCGCCGGGCACGTCGACGCCGTGGTGCCGCCCGGCGAGCTGCCGGGCGTCCTGGCCGACTGGCTGCGCGTGCTGGCCGCCCCGCGCTCCGCCGAGCCGGTCGAGCCGCCGGCCGCGCTCGCCGACGCCGCGCCCCCGGCCGGCGGCTGGGACGCCGTACGGCAGGCCCGGCACCCCGGCCGGCCGCACGCCGAGGCCTACCTGGACGCGTACTTCTCCCTGCGGCTGCCGCTGTCCGGCGACCGGGCGGGCGGCACGGACCCCGGCATGCTGTGCGGGTTCGGGCTGCGCGAGGGGCGGGCCGTCGCGTACGCCGCCCAGTGCGGCACGGCCACCCGCCCGGCCGGATACCGCACGGCCGCCCGCGTGATCCGCCTCGCGGACCGCCTCGGCATCCCGGTGCTGACCCTGGTGGACACCCCCGGCGCGGCCAACGACGCCGCGGCCGAGCACGCGGGGGCCGGCGCGGCCATCGCGGACACCTTCGCCGCGGTCGCGGCGGCCGCGGTGCCGGTGACCACGCTCCTGATCGGCGAGGGCGGCTCCGGCGGGGCCCTGGCCCTGGCCGCACCGGGCAACACCTGGGCGACGCCGGACAGCTACTTCTCCGTCATCGCCCCCGAACTGGCCGCGGCCATCCTCAAGCGCCCCCCGGCCGAGGCCCCGGCCACGGCCGACCAGCTCCGCATCCGCCCCCAGGACCTGGTGGCCCTGGGCGTGGCCCGCGGCATCGTCACCCCGCGGCCGCCGGCGTAGGCCCGGCGGCCCGCACGGGGCCCGCCCGCACGGGGCCCGCCCACACCGCCCGGCGCTACGCCTGCGGTGAGCGGGCGTCGTAGCGGGCGAAGCCGGGCCAGCGCAGGGCGAGCAGGGCCAGCACCAGGACGCAGGCGAGGCCGCCGCCGGTGATCGCCACGGCCGGGGAGGCGAGGTCGGCGACGGTTCCGGCGAGGAAGTCGCCGAGCCGGGGCCCGCCGGCGACGACCACGATGAAGACGCCCTGGAGGCGGCCGCGCATCTCGTCCGGGGTGGCGGACTGCATCATCGTCGAGCGGAAGACCATGGAGATGGTGTCCGACCAGCCGGCCAGGGCCAGGAAGAACAGCCCGAGCCACAGGTTCCGGGTGAGCCCGAACACCGCGATGGCCAGCCCCCAGGAGGCCACGGACAGCAGGATGGCCAGGCCGTGCCGCTGGATCCGGCCCTGCCAGCCGGAGAACAGGCCGCCCAGCAGCGCCCCGACGGCGGGCGCGGCGACGAGCAGGCCGACGGTGCGGGCATCGCCCCCGTACCAGAGCCCGGCGATGGCCGGGAACAGCGCCTTGGGCTGGGCCAGCACCATGGCGGCGAGGTCGGAGAAGAAGGTCATCCGGACGTTGGGCCGGGTCCCGAGGAAGCGCAGGCCGTCCAGGACGGAGGCCCGGCCCTGCTTGCCGCCCTCCCGGTCGGGCAGCATCGCCGGCAGCCGCCACATCGCGTAGAGGGAGGCGCAGAAGGTGACGGCGTCGATGAGGTAGGCGGCCTGGTAGCCGGCCCAGCCGACGACCAGCCCGCCGAGCATGGGGCCGACCATCGTGCCGGAGGTCATCGTGACCGAATTCAGCGCATTGGCCGCGGGCAGCTGCTCGGCGGGCAGCAGCCGGGGGATCATGGCGGAGCGGGCGGGCCCGGCGAGGGCTCCGCACACGGCCTGGAGCGCGACGATCGTGTAGAGCAGCCAGACCCGGTGGAACGAGAGCAGGGCGGCCGCGGCGAGCACGAGCGACAGGGCGGTGAGGCCGACCGAGCTGTACAGGCCGAGCTTGCGCCGGTCGACGGTGTCGGCGATGGCCCCGCCGTAGAGCCCGAACGCGACGAGCGGGACGAGGGTGAACAGTCCGACGAGTCCGACGGCGAAGCTGGAGCGGGTGATGTCGTAGACCTGGAGCGAGATCGCGAGCGCGGTCATCGCCTGGCCGACCCAGGAGATGGTGCCGCCGATCCAGAGCCGCCGGTAGTCGGCCGAGCTGCGCAGCGGGGTCAGGTCGGCGAGTATGCGCGTCGGGCGCCGGGTCGGCGTGCTCGTTCCAGTCACAGCGGATGATAACCGGCGGCCCCGCGGCCGCCTGAGTGCCGTTCACGCCGTTCACGCACCCGCAACAGTCGCCCCACCGGGACCCGGGGTACCGCAGCGGCCGGATCCTTGCCGCTAACGCGCCACTGGCCACCGACATTTGACTGAATCGGCGTGCGCTCCGCGCCCGCTGCTCGGCTCATGATGAAAAGACTCGTATGTCCAGGGAGGCGTAGTGATCGAACCTGGCAACAGCACCACGAGCACCGGCAACGCGGACAACGACGTCCCCTCTGTCACCACCGTTCCCGTCCCCCGCACGGATCTCACCGCCCCGCTGACGGTCGGCGTCGAGGAGGAGTTCCTCCTCGTCGACGCCCGCACCTTCCGGGTGGTCCCGGCCGCCCCGCTCGTCCTCGAGACCGCCGCAGGCCTGCCCGCCGAAGTGCATGCCGAGGGCACCCGCTACCAGGTGGAGATCTCCACCCCCGTCGCCGACTCGGCGCCGAAGCTGCGCGAGGAGCTGGCCGCGCTGCGGCGCACCCTCTCCCGGGCGGCCCGCGCGCACGGCTGCCGACTGCTGGCCGCGCCCTCGCCGGTCGTGGCCGTGGACGGACCGCTGCACCTGACCGACGACGAGCCCCGCCAGCGCGAGCAGCACCGCCGCTTCGGGGCGCTCACCGACACGCTCGTCTCGTGCGGGCGCCACATCCACGTCGGCACCTTCGACGTGGACACGGCCGTGGCGGTCTCCAACCGGGTCAGACCGTGGCTGCCCACCCTGATCGCCCTGGCCGCCAACTCGCCGTTCTGGGGAGGCCGGGACACGGGGCACGCCAGCTGGCGGTCGATGGCCTGGTCGGGCTGGCCGTCTGCGGGGCTGCCCCCGCACTTCACGTCCACGGCCCACTTCCGGCTCGCGGTGCAGACGCTGCTGCACTCGGGGGCGGCCCTGGACACCAAGATGGTCTACTGGGACCTCCGCCCGTCCGGGAACTGGCCGACGCTCGAGATCCGGGCGCTCGACATGTCCCCGGACATCGACACGGCCATCCTCCAGGCCGAGCTGGTCCGCGCACTGGTGGCCACGGCCCTCGGGGACATCGCCGAGCACCGGGCGGAGCCCCCGGTGCGGGACGACGTCCTGCGCCTGGCGCGCTGGCGGGCGGCCCACGACGGCCTGGAGGGCTTCGGTCTCGACCCGTACACGGGGGCGGAACTCCCGGCGGCGGACCTCGCCGAGGGCCTGCTGGACCGGGTCGCCCCGCAACTGGCGGCCTCCGGCGAGCTGGACCACGCGGCGAAGACCATGGGCGGCCTGCTGCGCGACGGCTCGGGCGCCCACCGCCAGCGCAGGGCCTTCGCCCGCCGGCAGAACCTGACGGACGTGCTGCACCACCTGGCCGACGAAACGGAGAACTTCTAGAGGAGGCGCAGACCGGCAGGGGCCCGGCGGACGCGTCCTGCGCGGTCCGCCGGGACCCTGTCCGCTCTCACCACAGCACGTACAGCCGCCCGCGGACCCGCTTGGTGCCGCCCGTACGCCACACCAGCCGGTCGGCGGGGAGAGCAAGACGAAGACGCCGGTGCGCAGCGCCTCCCGCGTGCGGCGGGTCCGACGCCCTCCAACGCCCCCTGGATCCGCCGGACGTGGCCGGAGGCAGCGCACAGCTGTCTGCCATGACGGCACACCCCCGGAGCCCGGTACACCTCACGATGATTACTCACCGTGAGATCCCTCAGGGGAAAGGTCCCCCTCTGGACGGGAAAGAAGGGGCGTTCGCCTCACCGAATGACGCTGAGCAAGCGTTTCCGGCCACCCTCCACGCCCGCCCCGCGGCGCTCCCCGACCCCACCGGGCCCCGGCGTGACAACCGCCACAGCGGGCACGCCGCCCACAGCAATCCCCGGAAACGCCGAAGCCGCAGGTGAGATCGTTTCTGCACCTACGGCTTGCGGTGGGGCGGGTGGGACTCGAACCCACGGCCGACGGATTATGAGTCCGCTGCTCTAACCGGCTGAGCTACCGCCCCTTCTCGGCGTGGCGCGTACATGTGTGCGCGCCGTCTGCCGCAGCATAGCCGCTCATACGATCTCCTGCCTCGGGTGGGCCGCATGATCGGCTGCGCCTGCTGAAGGAGACCGTTTTCCGGCGTGCCCGGTTCCAGGAGCAGGGCAAAAAAAGAAGAGGACCCGACGGGGTCCTCTTCGTCCGCTCCCCCGGCTGGACTCGAACCAGCAACCCTCCGGTTAACAGCCGAATGCTCTGCCAATTGAGCTACAGGGGATCGCGCTCCCCCGACTGGACTCGAACCAGTAACCTGCCGGTTAACAGCCGGCTGCTCTGCCAATTGAGCTACAGGGGATTGCTGCGTTGCGCCGAACGACCCACCTCCGGCCTTGGCCGGGGGGCGAGCGCCCGTTGCGAGTCATAGATTAGCGCAAGCAGGGGGGTGCTCCGCCAATCGGTATCGACTGCAGGCCGGGCACCACACGACGAAGGGTGACAGCCATGCGGTACAAGGTCACGTTCGTGGTCGGACTGGCCCTCGGGTACGTGCTCGGCACGCGTGCCGGACGCGAGCGGTACGAGAAGCTCAAGAAGTCCGCCCGCGACCTCGCGCAGAACCCGGTCGTACGGAACGCCGCCGAGACCGCCGGGCACACCGGCCGGCAGTACGCGGGCAAGGCGTTCGCGGCGGTCGGCGACCGGGTCGGGGACGCGGTGCCCGCCTCGCTGGCCGGACGGGTGCGCGGGCTGCGCGACCGCCGGGCCGGCTCCGGCACCGGCGCCGAGGACGACTGGGGCACGAGCAACACCTGAGGCCCCTGGTGCTCCGGGAGCCGCCACCCTCACGGACGGCGGCTCCCGGCGCGCCGTGCGGCAGAATTCTCCGCATGGGGATAGTCGCCGGGCTGGACAGCTCTTCCGCCTTCACTCGCATCGTCGTCTGCGACACCGACACGGGTGCCGTGCTGCGCCAGGGCTACGCGCCCCATCCCCAGCCGGCGGGTGATCCCGAGAGCCTGCATCCGCACGAGACCGACCCGCAGGCCTGGCTGCTCTCCCTCGGCGAGGCCGCCGGCAACGGGCTCCTCGAAGGGGTCCAGGCCATAGGCGTCTCCGCCCAGCAGCACGGGCTGCTCCCCCTGGACGCGCAGGGGGCCCTGGTCCGCCCGGCCCTGGTCGGCAACGACAAGCGCGCCCAGGTCGCCGCAGCCGACCTCACCGAGGCCCTCGGGGGCCGGCAGGCGTGGGTGGAGGCCGTGGGGTCCGTCCCGCAGTCGGCGCAGCCCGTCGCCAAGCTCGCCTGGCTCGCCCGCAACGAGCCTGACGCGGCCCGGCGGACCGCGGTGCTGATGTCCCCGCACGACTGGCTGGTCTGGCAGCTGCTGGGCCGGCCCGCCCGGCGGACCACCGACCGCGGCGGCGCCTCCGGGACCGGCTACTGGTCCGCCGCCACCGGCGCCTACCGCCCCGACCTGGTCGAGCTGGCGCTCGGGCACATGGCCCTGCTGCCCGAGGTGCTCGCGCCGGCCGAGGCCGCCGGGATGACCCCGGAGGGCCTGCTGATCTCCGCCGGGACCGGCGAGACGATGGCGGCCGCGCTCGGGCTGGGCCTCGGCCCCGGCGACGCGGTGGTGTCCCTGGGCGCCTCCGGCTCGGTGATGGCGGTGCACCACGAGGCGCTGACGGAGCCGGGCGGCCTGATCACCTCCCTGGCCGACGCCGGCGGCATGCACCTGCCGGTGGTGAACACCTCCAATGCCGTACGGGCCCTGCGCGGCACAGCCGAGCTGCTCGGCACCGATCTGGAGGGGCTGTCCGACCTCGCGCTGAAGTCGACGCCCGGCGCGCACGGCCTCGTCCTCCTGCCGTACCTGGAGGGTGAGCGCACCCCGAACCTGCCGCACACCGCAGGAACGCTGACCGGGCTGCGCCGGGACTCCATGAAGCCGGAGCACCTGGCGCGCGCCGCGTTCGAGGGCATGCTGTGCGGGCTGGCGGACGCGCTCGACGTGCTGCGCATGCGCGGGGTCGAGATCCGCCGGGTGTTCCTGCTGGGCGCGGCGGCCGAGCTGCCCGCCGTACAGGCCGCGGCCCCGGGGCTGTTCGGTACGCAGATCGTCGTGCCGGCGCCGGCGGACTACGCGGCGCTGGGGGCGGCGCGGCAGGCGGCGTGGGCCCTCGGGGTGCAGCAGGGGACGCTGGCCCCGCACACCCCGCCGGTGTGGCCGGGCCCGGTGGCGCAGCTCTTCGCGCCGGACGAGGAGTACCCGGCCTGGCAGGCGGTGCGCCAGCAGTACGTCGCCACGCGCGAGCAGATCCACCCGGGCGCCTTCCAGGCGTAGGACGGCGTACGGACGGCGGGGGGCCGCGGTCCTACGCACCGCGCCGGGGGGCCTCCTCCTTTTGACCGGCCTTTGCGAAAACCGGTGGGGATTGCACGCAGCGTTGGCCGAAGATGGGTCGAACCCCCTCGACCGTTCCCACGGAGCCTGCGCGTGCTCATACGACTCCTGCGGACCCATCTGGGTCCGTACCGCAAACCGATCGCCGCGCTGGTCCTGCTGCAACTGCTGCAGACCAGCGCGAGCCTCTACCTGCCCACGCTGAACGCGGACATCATCGACAAGGGCGTCGTCCACGGCGACACCGGCTACATCCTGCGCTTCGGCGCGCTGATGCTGGGCGTCTCCGTCGTCCAGCTGGCCTGCAACATCGGCGCCGTCTACTACGGCGCCCGCACCTCGGCGGCCCTCGGCCGCGACATCCGCGCCGCCGTCTTCGACCGCGTGCAGAGCTTCTCCGCACGGGAGCTCGGCCAGTTCGGCGCGCCGTCGCTGATCACCCGTACGACCAACGACGTGCAGCAGATCCAGATGCTGGTGCTGATGACCTTCACCCTGATGGTCTCGGCGCCGATCATGTGCATCGGCGGCATCGGCATGGCGCTCTCGCTCGACGTGAAGCTGTCGGGCGTGCTGCTGGCCGTGGTGCCGGTCCTCGGCCTGTCGGTCGGCGCGATCGTGTGGCGCACGCGGCCGCTGTTCCGCCAGATGCAGCAGCGTCTGGACGTGGTGAACCGGGTGCTGCGCGAGCAGATCACCGGCAACCGCGTGATCCGCGCGTTCGTCCGGGACGCGTACGAGAAGGAGCGCTTCCACGGTGCGAACACCGCGCTGACGGACGTCTCGCTCGCCTCCGGCCGGCTGCTCGCCCTGATGTTCCCGACCGTCATCGTGGTCGTGAACATCTCCAGCGTCGCCGTCATCTGGTTCGGCGCCATGCGCATCGACGGCAACGGCATGGAGATCGGCCAGTTGACGGCCTTCCTCGCCTACCTGATGCAGATCGTCATGGCCGTGATGATGGCCACCTTCATGTTCATGATGGTGCCGCGCGCCGAGGTCTGCGCCGAGCGCGTCCAGGAGGTCCTGGACACCGAGTCCAGCGTGGTCCCGCCCGCCGAGCCGATCCGCGAGCTCTCCCTCGCCGGCGTGCTCGAACTGCGCGGCGCCGACTTCCACTACCCGGGCGCCGAGGCCCCCGTCCTGCGCGGGGTCGACCTCGTGGCCCGGCCGGGCGAGACGACCGCGGTCATCGGCTCCACCGGCAGCGGCAAGTCGACGCTGCTGGGCCTGGTGGCCCGGCTGTTCGACGCGACCGGCGGCCACGTGCTGGTCGACGGCGAGGACGTCCGCCGGCTCGACCCCGAGCTGCTGGCCACGACGGTCGGCCTGGTGCCGCAGAAGCCCTACCTCTTCTCCGGGACCGTCGCCTCCAACCTGCGCTACGGCCAGCCCGACGCCACGGACGAGGAGCTGTGGCACGCGCTGGAGGTGGCGCAGGCCGCGGAGTTCGTCTCCGCGCTCGAAGGCGGCCTCGACGCGCCGATCACCCAGGGCGGAACCAATGTCTCCGGCGGCCAGCGCCAGCGCCTGGCCATCGCCCGCACCCTCGTGCAGCGCCCGGAGATCTACCTCTTCGACGACTCCTTCTCGGCCCTGGACTACGCGACGGACGCGGCGCTGCGCGCGGCGCTGTCCCGCGAGACCGAGGACGCGACGGTGGTCATCGTCGCCCAGCGCGTCGCCACGATCCGCGACGCCGACCGGATCATCGTGCTCGACGAGGGCCGCGTCGTCGGCGAGGGGCGCCACCACGAGCTGATGGCGGACAACGAGACCTACCGGGAGATCGTGCTCTCCCAGCTGACGGAGGCGGAGGCCGCATGAGCGGGCCCGGAGGACGGATGATGATGGGACCGGCCCAGCGGTCCCTGGACTTCAAGGGGTCGGGCAAGCGGCTGCTGCGGCAGATCGCGCAGGACCGGGCCAAGCTGTGGGGCATGGTCGCGGCCGTCTTCGGCAGCGTCGTCTGCACGGTGATCGGACCGAAGATCCTCGGGCGGGCCACCGACCTGGTCTTCGCGGGGATCGTCGGCCGGCAGATGCCGGAGGGGATCACCAAGCAGCAGGCCCTGGACGGGCTGCGTGCCAAGGGCCAGGACGGCATGGCGGACATGCTGGCGGGCACCGACTTCACCCCCGGCAAGGGCATCGACTTCGGCGCGGTCGGGGTCGTGGCGCTGTGGGCGCTGGCGGTCTTCACCCTGGCCGGCCTGCTGATGCTGGTCGGGACGCGGCTGTCTAACCACATCATGAACGGCACCGTGTTCCGGATGCGCGAGGAGCTCCAGGACAAGCTGGCGCGGCTGCCGCTGTCGTACTTCGACCGGCAGAAGCGCGGCGAGGTGCTCAGCCGGGCCACGAACGACATCGACAACATCGGGCAGACGCTCCAGCAGACGATGGGCCAGCTGCTGAACTCGCTGCTGACGATCGTCGGCGTGCTCACGATGATGGTCTGGATCTCTCCGCTGCTGGCGCTGGTCGCGCTGGTGACGATCCCGGTGTCGGTGGTCGTCGCAGCGAAGATCGGCAAGAAGTCGCAGCCGCAGTTCGTGGCGCAGTGGAAGTCCACGGGTGCGCTGAACGCGCACATCGAGGAGATGTACTCGGGCCACACGCTGGTGAAGGTCTTCGGCCGGCAGAAGGAGTCCGCGGCGGTCTTCGCCGAGCAGAACGAGGCGCTGTTCCGGGCCTCGTTCAAGGCGCAGCTGGTCAGCGGCATCATGCAGCCGGTGATGTTCTTCATCTCGAACATCAACTACGTGCTGGTCGCCGTCGTCGGCGGTCTGCGGGTGGCCTCGGGCAGCCTGTCGATCGGTGACGTGCAGGCCTTCATCCAGTACTCGCGCCAGTTCTCGATGCCGCTGACGCAGGTGGCGTCGATGGCGAACCTGGTGCAGTCCGGCGTGGCCTCGGCGGAGCGGGTGTACGAGCTGCTCGACGCGGAGGAGCAGGAGCCGGACAGCGAGGTCCCCGAGCGCCCGGAGACGGTCCGCGGCCAGGTCACCCTCGACAAGGTGGCGTTCCGCTACGAGCCGGACAAGCCGCTGATCGAGGACCTGTCGCTGACGGTGGAGCCCGGGCAGACGGTGGCGATCGTCGGCCCGACCGGCGCCGGCAAGACCACGCTGGTCAACCTCCTCATGCGGTTCTACGAGGTCACCGGCGGCCGGATCGCCCTCGACGGGGTGGACATCGCGAAGATGACCCGCGAGGAACTGCGCAGCGGGATCGGCATGGTGCTGCAGGACACCTGGCTGTTCGGCGGCACGATCGCGGAGAACATCGCGTACGGGGCCTCCCGCGAGGTCACGCGCGCCGAGATCGAGGAGGCGGCGCGGGCCGCCCACGCGGACCGGTTCATCCGCACCCTGCCCGACGGGTACGACACGGTGCTGGACGACGAGGGCGCGGGCGTCAGCGCGGGCGAGAAGCAGCTGATCACCATCGCGCGGGCCTTCTTGTCGGATCCGGTGATCCTGGTGCTCGACGAGGCCACCAGCTCGGTCGACACCCGTACCGAGGTGCTGATCCAGAAGGCGATGGCACGGCTCGCGCACGGCCGCACCTCGTTCGTCATCGCGCACCGGCTCTCCACGATCCGCGACGCGGACGTGATCCTGGTGATGGAGAACGGCTCGATCGTGGAGCAGGGCACGCACGAGGAGCTGCTGATCGCGCAGGGTGCGTACGCGCGCCTGTACGAGGCGCAGTTCGCCCAGGCGGTGGCCGAGGTCGACTAGGTCGTCTCTTTCGGATCTTGCCGGTCAAGCCCGCGCCGTCCGGTGCCGTGCACCGGCGTGTTGGCGGGGCGCCCTTGTACTGGACGTACTCGGGTGCACCGCCAACGCGGCGAGGTGCGGTGCCGGGCGGCGCGGGTCAGGCAAGATCCGGAAGAGACGGCCCAGCCCCGGGCGGGGCTGGGGAGGGGGCGGAGTCCGGCGGTGCCGGGCCCGCCCCCTCCGTGCGTCACGGCGCTAGTCGAGGTAGCCGCGCAGCTGGTCGGCGAAGGCGTGGTCGCGCAGCTTGCCGAGGGTCTTGGACTCGATCTGGCGGATGCGCTCGCGCGTCACGCCGAAGATGCGCCCTATCTCCTCGAGGGTGCGGGGCCTGCCGTCGGCCAGGCCGTAGCGCAGCTGGACCACCTTGCGCTCGCGTTCGCCGAGGGTCGACAGCACGGCCTCCAGGTGCTCGCGCAGCAGGAAGAACGCGGCGGACTCCATCGGGGAGGCGGCGTCGCCGTCCTCGATCAGGTCGCCGAGGGCGACGTCGTCCTCCTCGCCGACGGGCGCGTGCAGCGAGACCGGCTCCTGGGCCAGGCGCAGCACCTCCAGGACCCGTTCCGGCGTCAGTTCCAGGTGCACGGCGACCTCTTCGGCGGTGGGCTCGTACCCGCGCTCCTGGAGCATGCGGCGCTGCACGCGCACGACGCGGTTGATGAGCTCCACGACGTGCACGGGGACGCGGATGGTGCGGGCCTGGTCGGCGAGGGCCCGCGACATCGCCTGGCGGATCCACCAGGTGGCGTAGGTGGAGAACTTGTAGCCGCGCGCGTAGTCGAACTTCTCGACGGCCCGGATGAGGCCGAGGTTCCCCTCCTGCACCAGGTCGAGCATGGTCAGCCCGCGGCCCACGTAGCGCTTGGCGACGGAGACGACCAGGCGCAGGTTCGACTCGATGAGCCGCCGCTTGGCCATCCGCCCCATGACGACCAGCCGGTCGAGGTCGAGGGCGAGCCGCAGGTCGAGGTCCGGGGTGTTGGCGAGCTTCTCCTCGGCGAAGAGGCCGGCCTCGACGCGGCGCGCGAGCTCGACCTCCTCGGCGGCGGTCAGCAGGGGGATCCTGCCGATCTCCCGCAGGTACTGGCGGAACAGGTCGGCGGACGGGCCCCCGCTGCCGCCGCTCTCGCCGCGCCCGCGCTGCTCCGGGACCTGCTCGATCAGCTCGAGCACCTCGGGCTCGTCGTCCACGGCGTCCAGGGCGTCCACGGCGCCGAGCGCTGCGTCCGCTTCGCCCGGCGCGCCGGCTCCGGGCTCGGTCCCCGGCCCCGTGTCGGGCTCTTCGCCCTCGACGGCCTCGGCCTCGGCGTCGTGCGCGGGCGGGCTCACGTTGACGGTCAGGATCCGGGTCTGCACGGGGGCGACCTCCAGGGCTCCGAGGACGGTGGCACCGCGATTCAGTGTGGGGTACGACACATCACCGCCACGAGGGGCGTGCGAGCACTTTCTGAGTCCGGTGCGTGACCGGATGGTTACCCGCCGCGGAGAACCCCGATGCGGCTCGGACGCATGTCCGAGAACACCCAGCGGTTGCGGGGGCCCGCGGGCGGCCGCGGCGGGCCGCGCCCGCGACGCGCTGGCCGCGGAGCTCCCGGCCGCCGCTACGCGATCCGCAGGAGCGGGAGTTCGTGCTGCAGACGGCATGAGCGGCGCACAGGGGAGGCCGTCGACTCCGGCCGGCCCGGACGATCCCGCGGGGCCTGGCTGCGGGCGCGCCGATGGCGCAGTGGTTCGGCCCCGCGGCGCTGGAGCCGCACGGCCTGGACTTCGTCGTCGTCCGGCGGAGTGGCGGATCGAGGAGGACCGCAGTCTGGACGTACGAGCGCGTGCCCGGCCGGCGGCTGGTGCTGACCTGGTCCGCGCCGGGACCGCCGGGCGGGCAGGTCCAGTTGGGCTTCGTCTTCAACGAGCCGCTGCCGGTGCCCGCGGAGCCGGTGGAGGTGGCCGGCGGGGAACCTGTACCCGCAGGGCGAGGACCTGTACGACGCGGTGCTGCTGGCGGAGGGCTCGCGGCCGGCGGTGCGTGAGGACGCGCCGGGCCCCTAGGGCACCGGTTCGACGCGGACCGCGCAGACCTTGAACTCCGGCATGCGGGAGACCGGGTCCAGGGCGGGGTTGGTCAGGGAGTTGGCGCGGCCCTCGCCGGGCCAGTGGAAGGGCATGAACACCGTGTCCGCGCGGATCGCGTCGGTGATGCGGGCCGGGGCAACGGCGCGGCCGCGGCGGGACACGACCGCCAGCGGGGTGCCCTCGACGGCGCCGAGGCGGGCGGCCAGGCGGGGGTGGAGCTCCACGAACGGGCCGGGGGCGGCGGCGTTCAGCTCGTCCACCCGGCGGGTCTGGGCGCCTGACTGGTACTGGGCGACCACCCGGCCGGTGGTCAGCAGGATCGGGTACTCGGCGTCGGGGAGCTCGGCCGCGTCCCGGTGGGAGACGGGTGCGAAGCGGGCCCGGCCGTCCTCGGTGGCGAACCGGTCCAGGAAGAGCCGGGGCTGCCCCGGGGAGCCCTCGGGGCAGGGCCAGAAGACGCCCTGCTCGGTCTCGATGCGGGCGTAGGAGATGCCGGAGTAGTCGGCGGGACCGCCGGCGGAGGCGCGGCGGAGCTCCTCGAAGACCTCCTCGGGCGCGGTCGGGAAGCCCTTCTCGATCCCGAGGCGGGCGGCGAGCCCGTGCAGGACCTCGAGGTCGCTGCGGACGCCGGGCGGCGGGTCCAGGGCGCGGCGGCGCAGCAGGACCCGGCCCTCCAGGTTGGTGGTGGTGCCGGTCTCCTCCGCCCACTGGGTGACGGGCAGGACCACGTCCGCGAGGGCCGCGGTCTCGGACAGGACGACGTCGGCCACGGCCAGGAAGTCCAGGGAGCGGATGCGGTCCTCGACGTGGGCGGCGCGGGGGGCCGAGACCACCGGGTTGGAGCCCATGAGGAGCAGGGCCTTCACGTCCGTGCCGAGGGCGTCGAGGAGTTCGTACGCGCTGCGGCCCGGGCCCGGCAGGCTGTCGGGGTCGACGCCCCAGACCCCGGCGACGTGGGCGCGGGCGGCCGGGTCGGCGAGCTTGCGGTAGCCGGGGAGCTGGTCGGCCTTCTGGCCGTGCTCGCGGCCGCCCTGGCCGTTGCCCTGGCCGGTGAGGCAGCCGTAGCCGGAGTGCGGCCGGCCGGCCCGGCCGGTGGCCAGGCACAGGTTGATCCATGCGCCGACGGTGTCGGTGCCCTTGGACTGCTGCTCCGGTCCGCGGGCGGTGAGCACCATGGCCGAGGACGGGGCGCAGAACAGCGAGACCGCCTCGCGCAGCTTCGGCACGGGGACGCCGGCGATCCGCTCGACCAGCTCCGGCCAGTGCGCCATCGCCGCCGCGCGGGCCTCCTCCCAGCCGGTGGTGCGCTCGGCGATGAACGCCTCGTCGGTGCGCCCCTCGGCGACGACGAGGTGCAGCAGGCCGAGGGCGAGCGCGAGGTCGGTGCCCGGGCGGGGGGCCAGGTGCAGGTCGGCGTGGTCGGCGGTGCGGGTGCGGCGGGGGTCGACGACGATGAGCGTGCCGCCGTTCGCCTTGAGCTCGGTCAGGTAGCGCAGGGCGGGGGGCATGGTCTCGGCCGGGTTCGAGCCGACGAGGATCACGCAGCCGGTGCGGGGGATGTCCTCCAGGGGGAAGGGCAGCCCGCGGTCGAGTCCGAAGGCCCGCTGGTGGGCGGCGGCTGCCGAGGACATGCAGAAGCGGCCGTTGTAGTCGATCTGGGAGGTGCGCAGGGCGACGCGGGCGAACTTGCCGAGCGCGTACGCCTTCTCGTTGGTGAGCCCGCCGCCGCCGAAGACGCCGACCGCGTCGGGACCGTGGGCGCGGCGGGTGCGGGTGAGGCCCTCGGCGACGGCGTCGAGGGCCTCCTCCCAGGTGGCCGGCTCCAGCCGCCCGGCGCGGGTGCGGATCAGCGGCTCGGTCAGGCGCACCCGGGAGGAGAGCACGGCGGGCGCGGTGCGGCCCTTGCCGCACAGGGCGCCCCGGTTCACGGGGAAGTCGGCCCGCTCCTCCACCGCCATGCCCCTGCCGTCCGGCGCGGGGCGGAGGTTCATGCCGCACTGGAGCGCGCAGTACGGGCAGTGGGTGGCGGTGGCGGTGTCCGGGGTGTGCATGCGGCCAGCGTGCGGGGGCGGTGTTACACGGGCCGCCGCCTCCGGTTACACCTCCCGTACGACCACCTCAGCGCACCCTGGACGCCCCGGTGAGGACCATCCCGGTCCGCCCCGGCCCAGCCTCGCCGCCTGCCGCCGAAGGAGCAACCCGGCTCCGCCGGGCACCGGGCTCCGCCGGGACCCGCGTCTCAAACGCCGGCGAGGCTGGATGTGCCGACCCTCGGCTTCGACAACGACAGCGGGGCCACCGGCAGCGGCGGGTCAGTCCCTCGGGCTGGCCAGTGCGCGGGAGACGCCCGGCTCCTTCGGTCCCAGGAACTGCGGGCCCGGCTTGAAGGCCGCGTCCAGCGCCGCCTTGCCGGCGGCGAACACCTCGCGGGTGCCGCCGTAGTACCAGGTCGCGTCGTGCTCGTCGTCCACCCCGACGCCGTAGGAGTCCACGCCCGCCGCCCCGCACAGTGCGACGGCCCGGCGTATGTGGAAGCCCTGGCTGATCAGCACCGCCCGCTCCACGCCGAAGATCTTCCGGGCCCGCACGCACGAGTCCCACGTGTCGAACCCGGCGAAGTCGCTGACGATCCGCTCCCCCGGCACGCCGTGCCGCGTCAGGTACGTGCGCATCGCGTCGGGCTCGTCGTACTCGGTGCGGCTGTTGTCCCCGGTGACGAGGACGACCTTGACCTTGCCGGTGCGGTACAGCTCGGCCGCCGCGTCGAGCCGGCGCGCCAGGTACGGGGTCGGCCGCCCGTTCAGCAGCCCCGCCCCGAACACCACCGCCACCTCGGCGGGCGGCGCGTCGGCCGTGGTGCGCAGTCGGTCCGCGGCCACCGCGTGCGTCCACGCCGACGGCAGCAGCGCGAGGACGCAGACCGCCATCACGGCCTGCACGGCCCGCCTCCGGCCGCGCACGGTGCGCGGCAGCCGGGGCCGCAGTGCCACCGCCGCCCGCCGCACCCGCCCGCGCACCCGCATGCCCTTCGCCTCCACGACCGTCACCGTCCCCACCGCCCGCGCCCCGCGCCCGTACACATCCTTCGCACGCTTGGACGATCAAGGCCGGAGCCCCAGTTCCCCCGACCGGCTCTTTCACTCGGACGAATGACCGAGTGAGCACCCGGAAAACACCCGTCACCCCGGCGCAACGCCGACGCAACCTGCGGCCCGCAGGATCGGTCCATGACGGAGCCGGTGCACCCTCCCGAGTCCCCTTACCTCCCGCTTCCCCCCGCCACCGCCGCGGAGCTGCTGACCCGGATCACCGACCAACTCGGCACGCAGCTGCGCGGACTGCGCCCGCCGGGGGCCCGGCACCACGGAGCCCACGCATGCAGCCCACCCTCGTTGCCGTCGCCCACGGCAGCCGCGACCCGCGCGCCCTGCCCACCGTCCAGGCCCTGCTGGAGCGCATCCGCGAGCTCCGCCCCCGCCTCGAGGTCCGCCTCGGCCACATCGAGCTGAACCGGCCGCTGCTCGCCGACACCCTCCGGCGGACCGACGGCCCGGCCGTGCTCGTGCCCCTGCTCCTCGGCCGCGGGTACCACGTCAAGCGGGACCTCCCCGCGGCCGCCGCCCGCCACCGAGACGCCCGCGTCGCCGCCCCGCTCGGCCCGCACCCGCTGCTGGTCGAGGCCCTGTGCGAACGCCTGCTGGAGGCCGGCCGGCCCCCCGGCTCCACGCCCGGTGCCGCGGTCGTGCTCGCCGCCGCCGGCTCGCGCGACCCCGACGCCGCCGCCGACACCCGCCGCACCGCCGCCCTGCTCTCCGAGCGCCTCGGCGGGGCGGCCGTGGTCCCGGCGTACGCCTCCGGCGCCGCACCCACCGTGCCCGACGCGGTCCGCGCCCTGGCCGCCCGCGGGCACCACCGGGTCGCGGTGGCCTCGTACTTCACCGCCCCCGGCCGCTTCGCCGCGCAGAGCGCGGCCGCCGCGACCGGCCCGGCGGCCGCCCCGCTCGGCGACCACCCGGCCCTCGCCCGCCTGGTGCTGCACCGCTACGACGAGGCCGTGGCCCGCCGGCGGCCCCCTCTGGAGCTGGCCACCGCCTAGGGCACGGGCCGGAGCACACTGCCGGACCACCGAAGGGGCCCGGACCGCTCGGATCCCTCGAACCCCTCGGACGATCGCACCGCTCGGACCGATCGCACCGCTCGGATCGCCCGCACCGCTCGGATCGCCCGCATTGTCGGCGGTCCCGGTTACCGTCTGAGCATGGAAGGCATGGCAGGCACCGCACCCGTCCGTCCCCCCGCCCGCCCCCGCGAGCCCTACGAGCCGGCCGACACCGAGCGCTGGGTCGCCGAGCCCGACAAACGGCCGGGCCGGACCGCCTTCCAGCGCGACCGCGCCCGCGTGCTGCACTCGGCGGCCCTGCGCCGCCTCGCCGGGAAGACCCAGGTGGTCACCCCGGGCAGCCGCAGCCACGACTGGGACGCCAGCCCGCGTACGCGGCTGACGCACTCGCTGGAGTGCGCCCAGGTCGGCCGGGAGCTCGGCGCGGCCCTCGGCTGCGATCCCGACCTGGTCGAGGCCGCCTGCCTCTCCCACGACATGGGCCACCCGCCGTTCGGGCACAACGGCGAGGAGGCGCTGAACGAGTTCGCCAAGGACTGCGGCGGCTTCGAGGGCAACGCCCAGTCGCTGCGCCTGCTGACCCGCCTGGAGCCGAAGCGTTTCACCACGGATCCGCAGACCGGCACCCCCGTGAGCGTGGGCCTGAACCTCACCCGGGCCTGTCTGGACGCGGCCACCAAGTACCCCTGGCCCCGCGGCGGCCACCCGGCCGACCCGGACTCGGTCAAGTTCGGTGCGTACGAGGACGACCTGCCGGTCTTCGAGTGGCTGCGGCGCGGCGCGCCCGCCGACCGCAAGTGCTTCGAGGCGCAGGTCATGGACTGGTCCGACGACGTGGCGTACTCCGTCCACGACTTCGAGGACGGCCTGCACGCCGGTCACATCGACCCCAACCTCCTCTTCGCGGAGCCCGAGCGCACCGCGATCGGCCGGGTCGCGATCGGGCGGTACGTACCGGCCGACACCGACCCGGAGGAGCTGCGCGAGGCGTTGGACCGGCTGATGGACCAGGAGTGGTGGCCGCACGGGTATGACGGCTCGGCCGTCGCCCAGGCCCGCCTGAAGGACGCCACCAGCCAGCTGATCGGCCGGTTCTGCCTGGCCGCGGAGGGCGCCACCCGCGAGGCGTACGGCTCCGGCCGGCTCACCCGGTA
Organism: Streptomyces sp. NPDC046866; assembly: GCF_040704625.1. Classification (NCBI taxonomy): domain Bacteria; kingdom Bacillati; phylum Actinomycetota; class Actinomycetes; order Kitasatosporales; family Streptomycetaceae; genus Streptomyces; species Streptomyces sp. NPDC046866. The sequence goes on along the minus strand of NZ_JBEYXN010000009.1, from coordinate 82,897 downwards.
CGCGGCGGAGCTCGTCGTCCCGCGCGCGGCGCGCAACGAGTGCGCGGTCCTGAAGGCGGTCGCCGACCTGTACGTGATGCAGCGCGACGAGCAGGAGCGGCTGCGCGCCGACCAGCGCATCGTCCTGGCCGAACTCGCGGAGGCGCTGCGGGCCCGGGCACCCGAGGGCCTGGACCCGCAGTTCAAGGCGATCTTCGATGCCGCCCCGGACGACCGGGCCCGCAAACGCGCGGTCATCGACCAGATCGCGTCCCTGACCGACGCCTCGGCGCGCTCCCTGCACGCCAGGCTCACCATGCGCACCCGCCGCGCCGCCGGGTGATCCGATCGGGCCACTCCCCCTTCCCGGGGCAGGCTCCTTGCGGGACGCTCGCTTGTGGCCGCAAGTGGCGGTGAGGTTATGAGGAGGCATCAGGTGGTCGACGCACACCGGACGTTCGTCATCGTGGGCGCAGGGCTCGCGGGGGCCAAGGCGGCCGAGACGCTGAGGTCCGAGGGGTTCACGGGGCGGGTGATCCTGATCGGGGACGAGCGCGACCATCCGTACGAACGGCCCCCGCTGTCCAAGGGCTACCTCCAGGGCAAGGAGGAGCGCGACAGCGTCTTCGTCCACGAACCGTCCTGGTACGCCCGCGCCGACATCGAGCTGCACCTCGGCCAGCCCGCGGTGCACCTGGACCGCGAGGCCAAGAAGGTGGTCCTCGGCGACGGCACGGCACTGCCCTACGACAAGCTGCTGCTGGCCACCGGCGCCGAGCCGCGCCGCCTCGACATCCCGGGCACGGGGCTGGCCGGCGTGCACCACCTGCGCCGGCTGGCGCACGCGGAACGGCTGCGCGGCGTGCTCACCACCCTCGGCCGGGACAACGGGCACCTGCTGATCGCGGGCGCCGGCTGGATCGGGCTGGAGGTCGCCGCCGCGGCCCGCGGGTACGGGGCCGAGGTGACCGTCGTGGAACCGCTGGCCACGCCGCTGCACGCGGTGCTCGGCCCGGAGATCGGCCGGCTCTTCGCGGACCTGCACACCGAGCGCGGGGTCCGCTTCCACTTCGGCGCGCGGCTCACCGAGATCATCGGGCAGGACGGGATGGTGCTCGCCGCCCGGACCGACGACGGTGAGGAGCACCCGGCGCACGCGGTGCTCGCCGCGATCGGGGCGGCGCCGCGCACCGCGCTCGCCGAGACCTCCGGGCTGGCCCTGGTCGACCGGGAGCACGGCGGCGGGATCGCCGTGGACGCCTCCCTGCGCACCTCGGACGCGGACGTCTTCGCGGTCGGGGACGTGGCGGCCGCCCACCACCCGCTGCTGGGGACGCGGCTGCGGGTGGAGCACTGGGCGAACGCGCTCAACGGCGGCCCGGCCGCCGCGCGGGCGATGCTGGGCCGGGAGGTGTCGTACGACCGGGTGCCGTACTTCTTCTCCGACCAGTACGACGTGGGCCTGGAGTACTCCGGCTACGCCCCGCCGGGCGGCTACGACCAGGTCCTGATCCGCGGGGACGTGGCCAAGCGGGAGTTCATCGCGTTCTGGCTGTCGCAGGGCCGGGTGCTGGCCGGGATGAACGTGAACGTGTGGGACGTCACCGAGCACATCCAGGCGCTGATCAGGTCGAAGGCGGCGGTCGACCGCGAGGCGCTGGCGGACCCGACGGTTCCGCTGGCCTTCCTCGTGCCGGCCGAGGGCGCCTGAGGGTTTTCCGGCGCCCGGCCGTAGACTTCACGGGTGGCAGGACGGATCAACGACGACGACGTGAAGGCGGTACGGGACGCGGTCCCGATCGACGCCGTGGTCTCCGACTACCTCCAACTGCGCAACGCGGGCGGCGGCAACCTCAAGGGCCTGTGCCCCTTCCACGACGAGAAGTCCCCGTCCTTCCAGGTCAGCCCCAGCAAGGGTCTCTACCACTGCTTCGGCTGCCAGGCGGGCGGGGACACCCTCGACTTCATCATGAAGATCGACCACCTGTCGTTCTCCGAGGCCGTCGAGCGGCTGGCCGCGCAGGCCGGCATCACCCTGCGCTACGAGGAGGGCGGCTACACCGCCGGCACCAGCGGCCGCGGCGAGCGGATCCGGCTGGTCGAGGCCCACAAGGCGGCCGCGCAGTTCTACATCGACCAGCTGGGCAGCCCCGAGGCCGAGATCGCCCGGCGCTTCCTCGCCGAGCGGGGCTTCGACCAGGCCGCGGCCGAGCACTTCAGCGTCGGCTACAGCCCGGCCGGCTGGGACCACCTGACCCGCTTCCTGCGCGGGCGGGGCTTCAGCGACCGCGAGCTGATCACCTCGGGGCTGTCCCAGGACAGCCGCAGCGGCAAGCCGATCGACCGCTTCCGAGGCCGGCTGATGTGGCCGATCCGCGACATCAGCGGCGAGGTCGTCGGCTTCGGCGCCCGCAAGCTGCGCGACGACGACAACGGGCCGAAGTACCTGAACACGCCCGAGACCGCGATCTACAAGAAGTCCCAGGTGCTCTACGGCATCGACCTGGCCAAGAAGGAGATCGCCAGGACCTCCCGGGCCGTCGTGGTCGAGGGCTACACCGACGTGATGGCCTGCCACCTGGCCGGGGTGACCACCGCGATCGCGACCTGCGGCACCGCCTTCGGCGGCGAGCACGTCAAGATCCTGCGCCGGCTGCTCATGGACAACGCCACCGCCGAGGTGATCTTCACGTTCGACGGCGACGCGGCCGGGCAGAAGGCCGCGCTGCGCGCCTTCGAGGACGACCAGAAGTTCGCCGCCGAGACCTCGATCGCGATCACCCCCGGCGGCATGGACCCGTGTGACCTGCGGCTGGCCGAGGGGGACGCGGCCGTGACGGCCCTGGTGGAGTCCCGGACCCCGCTGTTCGAGTTCGCGCTGCGGCACATCGTGGCCCGGCACAACCTGGAGAACCCGGCGGGCCGGGCGGCCGCCCTGGACGAGGCGGCCCCGGTCGTCGCCGGCATCAAGAACATCGCGATCCAGCACGAGTCGGCGGTCCAGCTGGCGGGCATGCTCGGCATCCGCGACGAGCAGTTCGTCGTCAAGCGCGTCGCGCAGCTGGCGCGCTGGGCCCGCGAGCGCGGCAACGGCGCCCGTCCCGGCCCCGGCGGCGGCCCGCAGCAGTCCGCCCCCGCCCGTCGCCCGTACGAGGCCGCCCCCGTCCCGGCGGCCCCCGCGGGCGGTCCCGCGCTGAACCTGCGCAGCCCCGCCCACCGCACCGAGCGGGAGCTGCTCAAGCTGGCCCTGCAGCGGCCGGAGCTGGTCTTCCCGGCGTTCGACGCGTACGGGGTGGACGAGTTCACCGCCCCGCCGTACGCGGCCGTCCGCCAGGCGATCCAGGACGCGGGCGGCGCCGCCCCGGGCGTCGACGGCTACCTGGCCCGGGTGCGCGAGGCCGCGCCCAACGACACGGTCCGCGCGCTCGTCACCGAGCTGGCGGTGGAGGCCATCCACGCCAAGACGGTGGACGAGGTGTACGCGGGCGTGCAGCTGGTCCAGGTCCGGCTGCGCGCGGTGGACCGGCGGGTCCACGAGATCCAGGGCACGCTGGCCCGCATGGGCAGTCACGCCCCGCCGGAGCAGCTGGCCGCGGTGCAGGAGGAACTGTGGGTCCTCCAGCAGTACGGGCAGCGCCTGCGCAACCGCGGCGCCGAAGGCCTCTAGCGCCGCGGGACCCGCGTGCCGGGCGGGGGCTCGGTGGGCTGGTCCCGGCGGTGCAGCCAGTCGCCGCCGGGTATCTGCGTGCCGCTCTCGCGCAGTCTGCGGGCCAGCGCGGGCGCCGCCAGGTAGACCCAGGCCGGGGTGCGGGTGCCGTCCGGCCGGACCGCGTCGCACCGCACCCGGTCGTAGACGTTGAGCGGCCCGTCCGGGCCGTGGTACTCCTCCAGCCGGTCCAGCTCGGCCAGCAGCCCCGCGTACGCGCCGGGCGCGGGGGTGATCAGCTCGCCGACGATCTCCGCCCCCGCGTGCCGGACGGCGTACGGGTAGCCGGGTCCGTCGTACAGCAGCGCGTCCGGGAGCCGGGCGGGCTCCTCGGCGGCCGTGCGTCCCCGCAGGAACAGCGCGTGGTTGACCTCGCCGGGCCGCAGGGTCCCGTACACGAAGAAGGGCAGTTCGGCGGGGAGGGCGGGCTCGGCGGTCATCCGGCGGCCACCTCCGCCGCGACCCAGGCCAGGTAGCCGGCGCTCCCCCGCACCACCGGCGTGGCGATGATCTCCGGCGTGTCGTAGGGGTGCTCGGCGGCCAGCCGGGCCTCCAGGGCCGGGTAGGCCGCGGCGGTGGTCTTGAGCAGCACCTGCCACTCCCGGGCGGTCTCCACCTCGCCCTTCCACCGGTAGACCGAGGTCACCGGCCCCGAGACCTGGGCGCAGGCGGCCAGGCGGGAGTCCACGGCGGACCGGGCGAGGCCGGCGGCCGCCTCCGCCGAGTCGACGGTGGTCAGTACGGTCAGCACCGGCTCCGGTGCCCGTTCCGGCTCCGGTGCCGGTTCCTGCGGCCGGTCGGCTGATGTCACGGGGACCTCCCTCGGATGCGGCGGGCAGCTCTTGGTCCGGCCATCGGTCCGGATCCTGCTGCGCCCCCCACCGTACGCACCTGCCCGCCCGGGCGGGACCACCCGGTTCCCACGGGCCCGCCCACCGCTTCACCCGGACGGGCCGATACCCGCGTACGGTCGAGAAACCGAGCGTGACCTGCGCAAACGGGCCTCTGCGGGGCCCGCCTGACACAGCGTCGGCAGGCGGGGCGGCTCCGACCCGGGGTACCACGGGACCACGACCCGACCACGACCCGTGTCCGGCAGGAGCCCCCATGTGCCGTCGCCCCGCCCACCTGCTCACCGCCGCCGTGCTGACCGCCGCCGCGGTCGCCGGCCCGGTCGCGGGTGGGACGGCCGCCGCGCAGCCCGCGGCGGCGCCGGGCCGTGCCCCGGGCGACTTCGCCGTGCTGGAGGTCTGGCCCAGGTCGGCCGCCCCCGGGGTCACGGTCACCGTGAACACCACGGCATGCGGGCCGGCCGGCCACGCCGACGGCGACGCCACGATGGTCGGCGGCGGCCGCTTCAAGCTGGTCCCGGGCACGCACGAGGAAGTGGTCATCGGGCAGTTCCAGGTCGCCCGCACCACCCGCCCGGGCACCTACAGCATCGGCGCGACCTGCGCCGACGGGAAGTACGCCACGGGGGACCTGGTCGTCACCGCACGCGGCCCGCAGGGCCGGGTGCACACCGGGGTGGGCGGTGGCACGACCACCACCGCCGACCCCGCCAAGGTCACGGCGGGAGCGGTCGTGCTGGCCGCGGCCGCCGTCGGCGGTACCTGGCTCCTGCGTCGCCGGGCGAGCGGCACGCGGAGCTGACGGGCGCCCACCGCGGCCCTGCCGCGGTCCCGACCGGTACCGTCCCCCGTCGCCCGGCCCCGCGAGGTCCCCCCGTTCGCGGGGCCGGGCGACGGACCCACGACCGAGCAGCGAATCCCCGAGCACCGAGGGGGCGTCCATGGGCACCGGCCGGGCCGGCCGCGGCGGGATCGTCGCGCTCACCGCCTGCATCGGCATCTGGCTCATCGCCAGCGGCTCCGGCGAGTCCGTCGGGCCCCCGCTGCCCTCCCCCGCCGAGGCGCTGGACGGGCACACCCGGGACCCGGGCGGGATCGACCCGCTGCCCGGCTCCCCGCCCATCCGCATCCGGATCCCGTCCATCGGGGTCGACGCCCCGCTGGCGGGGCTCGGGCTGGCGCGCGACGGCAGCCTCGAGGTGCCTCCGCCCGCCCGGCCCGACCTGGCCGGCTGGTACCGCGACGGCACCACCCCGGGCGCGGTGGGCACGGCCCTGGTCGTCGGCCACGTCGACGACGCCTCAGGGCCCGCCGTCTTCTACCGGCTGGGCGCGCTGCACCGCGGGGCCGCCGTCGAGATCCGGCGCGCGGACGGGCGTACGGCGGTGTTCACCGTGCACGCGGTCGAGGTGTACGACGCCAAGGGCTTTCCCGACGCCCGCGTGTACGGGCCCTCGGCGCGGGCGGAGTTGCGGGTGATCACCTGCGGCGGCCGCTTCTCGCCCCGCACGGGGTACCAGGGCAACGTGGTCGTCTTCGCCCACCTCACGGGCACCCGCTGACGGCCCCTGCCGGGCCGCCGTGCCGCCCGGCTGCCACGACCGCCGCAAGCGCCGCGAGCGCCGCACCCGCCTCAGCCGAACTGCTCGAAGCCGAGCTTGAGCACCAGGGCGCCGACCACCGTGAGCAGGACGCCCCGGACGAAGCCGCTGCCCTTCTTCAGCGCCGTCCGCGCCCCGATCATCCCGCCGGCCAGGTTGAACGCCGCCAGCAGAGCGGCCAGCTGCCACAGCACCCGGCCCTGGTAGGCGAACATCGCGAGGGCGCCCGCGTTCGTGCACACGTTGACGATCTTGGCGGTGGCGGAGGCGTTGACCAGGTCCAGGTGGAGCAGCGCGGTCAGGGCGAGGACGAGGAAGGTACCGGTGCCGGGGCCGATCAGGCCGTCGTAGAAGCCGATGCCCAGGCCGGCGAGGCCGATGGCGAGCAGGACCCGCTGCCGGCTCGCCGGAGCGGCGGCCGGGGCCGTCCCGAAGGCGGGCTTGAAGGCGACGAACCCGCCGACGAGCAGGAGCACGGCCATGATCAGCGGGCGCATGGCGTCCTTGCTGATCCCGTCGGCCAGCAGGGCGCCGCCCATGGACCCGGCGACGGCCGCCAGGCCGATCCGGACGGCGAGCTTCACATCCACCGGCGCCTTGCGGACGTACGTCACGGCGGCCCCCGTGGTCCCCACGATGGCGACGGCCTTGTTGGTGCCGAGCACGGCGGCGGGATGGGCGTGGGGCAGGCCGAGCAGCAGGGCCGGGAGGAGCAGCAGGCCGCCGCCGCCCACCACGGCGTCGATCCAGCCGGCCGCCGCGGCCGCGATGCACAGGACGATGAGCATGGTCGTGGATATGTCAGGCACAAGGCGACCCTAGGGACCGACTCGATGCACTGCCCATTCCTTGCGGGAAACTTGCGCAAAGGTTGAGGTTCGCGCCGTCCCCGACGGCCTCCGCGGCACCCGGACGGCGGCTCACCGGCCCGCCGCGGCGGCGCTGAGGTGGGCGTTCCGTTCGGGTAACAAGCGCGATGCCGAGGGGAAACAGCGGCCGCGCACGCTCGGGGCATGACCTCGGAGCAACAGCGTGTGGTGGTGATCGGCGGCGGCCTCGCGGGCCTCCGGCTCGCGGCGGGGCTCGCCGCGGACCGGGCCGCGGACGTCACCGTGCTCGGCGAGGAGGCGCACCTCCCGTACAACCGGGTCCTGCTCGCCGAGGTGCTGGCGGGCCGGTACGCCCCTGAGGTGGCCGCCCTGCCCGCGCCCGGCCCGGTGCTGCGGCGCGGGGTGCGGGCGGTACGGATCGACCGGGCCGAGCGGGTGGTGCACTGCGACGACGGCAGCACGGAGCGGTACGACGCCCTGGTCCTGGCCACCGGCTCCAACGCGGTGCTGCCGCCGCTGCGCGGGCTGTTCGAACCCGTCGGCACCCGCCGAGGGGCGGCGGCCGCGCCAGCGGGCGCGGCGGCCGACGTGGCAGCGGGCGCGGCGGTCGGCGGGGAACTCCCCGACGGGGTGCACGCGTTCCGCACCATGGACGACTGCCTGGCGCTCTCCGCGGCCGTCTCCGCCGTGCCCGGCCTGCGCGCGGTGGTGATCGGCGGCGGCCTGCTCGGCGTCTCGGCAGCCCGCGCGCTGGCCGAGCGCGGGGCGCAGGTGGTCCTGGCCCAGCAGGGCGAGCGGCTGATGGAGCGCCAGCTGGACGCGGGGGCCTCGGCGCTGCTGCACGCCCACCTGACCGCCCTCGGCATCGAGATCCACACCGAGTGCCGGGTCCGCGGGCTGAGCACCTGCCAGGTCCCGGCCGCCGGCCGGCGCCGGGTCACCGGGGTCGAGCTCGCCGACGGCTACCGGCTCGACGCCGACGCCGTCGTCCTGGCCTGCGGGGTGCGGCCGCGGACCGGTCTGGCCCGCGCGGCCGGACTGGAGGTGCGCCTCGGGATCGTGGTCGACGACCGGCTGCGCACCAGCGACCCGGACATCCACGCCATCGGCGACTGCGCCGAGCACGCGGGCCGGGTCTACGGCCTCGCGGGCCCCGCCCTGGAGCAGGCCGACGCCCTCGCCGCGCTCCTGGCCCGCGGGCCCGCCCCACGGGAGGGCGACACCGCGCACCCGGCAGCCGACACCGCTGCCGCGCCCGCCCCGCCCGCCGCCTACACCGGCACCCGGGCCCTGACCCGCCTCACCCTGGTCGCCGGCGCGTCCGGCCCGCTCGATCTCGCCGCCTTCGGCGAGACCACCCCGCTGCCCGGCGACGACGTGGTCCGCCTCTCGGACGCCACCCGCCGGACCTACCGCAAGGTCGTCGTCCGCGGCGACCGCCTCGTCGGCGGCGTCCTGCTCGGCGAACTCTCCAGCGTGGGCGCCCTGGCCCGCAGCTGGGAGGACGAGGAAGCCCTGACCGACCTGTTCCACCTGCTCACCGACGACGGAGGCTCCTGATCATGGCCGCACCCCCGCCCACCCCCGCCATCGTGCTCATCGGCCACGGCATGGTCGGCCAGCGCTACCTGGAGGCACTCGCCGAGCGCGGGGCCACCGCCACGCACCGGATCACCGTGCTCTGCGAGGAGCCCCGGCCCGCGTACGACCGCGTGCACCTCACCTCGTACTTCTCCGGCAGCAGCCCGGAGGACCTCTCGCTGACTCCTCCCGGCTTCATGGACCAGCACGGCATCGACCTGCGCCTGGGCGACGCCGCCGAGAGCATCGACCTGAAGGCGCGCACGGTCACCTCCCGCTCCGGGCGGGTGGTCCCCTACGACGTGCTGGTCCTGGCGACCGGCAGCTACCCCTTCGTGCCGCCCGTCCCCGGCAAGGACGCCCCCGGCTGCTTCGTCTACCGCACCATCGAGGACCTCCTCGCCATCGAGGAGTACGCGAGGGCGCTCCCCCGGACTCCGTCCGGGGCGGCCCCCGGCGGCGCGGTCGTCGGCGGCGGCCTGCTCGGGCTGGAGGCCGCCGGCGCCCTCCAGGGGCTCGGGCTCGCCACGCGGATCGTGGAGTTCGCCCCGCGCCTGATGCCCGTCCAGGTCGACGAGGGCGGCGGCGCCGCCCTCCTGCGCACCATCGAGGGCATGGGGCTGACCGTCCACACCGGCGTCGGCACGCAGGAGGTGGTCACGGGCGAGGACGGCCGCGTCAGCGGGATGCGCCTGTCCGACGGCTCCACCGTCCCCACCGGGCTCGTCGTCTTCTCCGCCGGCGTCCGCCCGCGCGACCGGCTGGCGCGCGACGCGGGCCTGGCCGTCGGCGAGCGCGGCGGCATCGCGGTGGACGCCCGCTGCCGCACCTCCGACCCGCACGTGTACGCCATCGGCGAGTGCGCGCTGGCCGCCGACGGCCGCGTCTACGGCCTGGTCGCGCCGGGCTACGAGATGGCCGAGACCGCCGCGGAGGACCTGCTGGGCCGCGAGAAGGAGTTCACCGGGGCGGACCTGTCCACCAAGCTCAAGCTGCTCGGCGTGGACGTGGCCTCCTTCGGCGATGCCCACGGCGCCGCCCCCGACAGCCTCGACGTCGTCTACTCCGACTCCCGCACCGGGGTCTACAAGAAGCTGGTCGTCTCCCCCGACGGGGTGCTGCTCGGCGGCGTCCTGGTCGGCGACGCGGACGCGTACGGGCTGCTGCGCCCGCTGACCGGCAGCGTCCCGCCCGTCAGCCCCGACCAGCTGGTGCTGCCCGCCGGCCTCGCGCCCGCCGCGCAGCTGGGCCCGTCCGCCCTGCCCGACACGGCCGTGATCTGCTCCTGCCACAACGTCACCAAGAAGGCGATCACCGCCTGCGCCACCCTGGCCGAGGTCAAGCAGTGCACCAAGGCGGGCACCGGCTGCGGCGGCTGCACCAAGGTGATCGAGCAGCTGCTGCCCGCCCCCGCCGACAAGGGACTGTGCGGCTGCTTCCGCTTCACCCGGGCCGAGCTGTACGAGATCGTCCGGACCCGGCGGCTCACCTCGTACGAGCAGCTCCTCGACGGGCACGGCCGCGAGGAGGCCCGCGGCGGCGACGGCTGCGAGGTGTGCAAGCCCGCCGTCGGCTCGATCATCGCCTCGCTGGCCCCGACGCTCGGCGCGAGCGGCTACGTCCTGGACGGCGAGCAGGCCGCCCTGCAGGACACCAACGACCACTTCCTCGCGAACCTCCAGCGCAACGGCTCCTACTCCGTCGTCCCCAGGATCCCCGGCGGCGAGATCACCCCGGACAAGCTCATCGTGATCGGCGAGGTGGCGCGCGACTTCGGCCTCTACACGAAGATCACCGGCGGGCAGCGCATCGACCTCTTCGGCGCGAGCGTGGACCAGCTCCCGCGGATCTGGGCCCGGCTCGTGGACGCCGGGTTCGAGTCCGGGCACGCGTACGGCAAGGCGCTGCGCACGGTGAAGTCCTGCGTGGGGCAGACCTGGTGCCGCTACGGGGTCCAGGACAGCGTGCGGATGGCCATCGACCTGGAGCTGCGCTACCGGGGGCTGCGCGCCCCGCACAAGCTCAAGTCGGCGGTCTCCGGCTGCACCCGCGAGTGCGCGGAGGCGCAGAGCAAGGACTTCGGGGTCATCGCGACGGCCAACGGCTGGAACCTCTACGTAGGCGGCAACGGCGGGGCCGCCCCGCGCCACGCCGACCTGCTGGCCCAGGACCTCTCCGACGCGGAGCTGGTGCGGCTCATCGACCGGTTCCTGATGTTCTACATCCGCACGGCGGACCGGCTGGAGCGCACCTCCACCTGGCTGGACCGGCTGGAGGGCGGCCTCGACCACCTGCGGGACGTGGTCGTGCACGACTCGCTCGGGCTGTGCGCCGAGCTGGAGGCGCTGATGGCCGACCACGTCGCGCACTACCGCGACGAGTGGGCCGAGACGCTCCAGGACCCGGACCGGCTGCGCCGCTTCGTCTCCTTCGTCAACGCGCCGGGCGCGCCCGACCCGACCGTGCGCTTCGTCCCCGAACGCGACCAGGTCAAGCCGGACCTGGCCGTCCTGACCCGTCAGCCGCTGGACGCCGTGGGAGGCAACCGATGACCGTGGAACTGCAGGTGGGAGAGGGCTGGCTGACGGTGTGCGAGCTGTCCGACTTGACGCCGGGCCGGGGGGTGGCGGTGCTGCTGCCCGACGGCGGCCAGGCCGCCGTCTTCCTCGGCCGCTCGGGATGGACGTACGCCGTGGACAACCAGGACCCCTTCACGGGCGCGGCGGTCCTCTCCCGCGGGCTCGTGGGCTGTGTGGAGGGCCGGCCCTTCGTGGCGTCGCCGCTGCTCAAGCAGCGCTTCGACCTGGAGACGGGCCGCTGTCTGGACGACGGGGAGGTGGCGGTCCGGACCTACCCGGTACGGACCGCCGTGGCCTCCGGCGCCGCGGCGGCCTAGCGCGGCGGGGGCGGGGCGGCCGGCGGGGCTCAGCCCTGGACGGCCGCCGGGTCCATCCACATGATCTCCCAGGTGTGGCCCTCCAGGTCCTCGAAGGCCCGGCCGTACATGAAGCCGTGGTCCCGGGCGGGGCGGGGCTCGCCGGCACCGGCCGCGACGGCGGCGTCGACGAGCTCGTCGACCTTCTCCCGGCTCTCGGCGCTCAGGCAGAGCAGCGCCTCGGTGCTGGTGGAGGTGTCCGCGATCGCCTTGTGCGTGAACTCCTTGAAGCGGGGCTCGGTCAGCAGCATCGCGTAGATGGTGTCGCTGATGACGAGGCAGGCGGCGGTGTCGTCGGTGAACTGCGGGTTGCAGGAGTAGCCGAGCCGCGCCCAGAAGGCCTTGCTGGCCTCCAGGTCCTTGACCGGCAGGTTGACGAAGATCATGGTGGCGGGCATCGCGGTTCCTCTTCTCTCGTGTCGCGCTTTCGAGAGGTAGACCGGGGGCCCTGCGGGAACTCATCGCTCCTCGGCGGAATTTTTTCCCGGCTTTCGTCGCGGGGGGGGCGAAGCGGGTCAGGCCACGGTGCGCAGCTCCAGCACGGCCAGCGGGACGAAGCCCGCGCGGCCGGCGTGCGCGGCCTCGGCCGGGGCGTCCGGCCCTGCCAGCCGCCGCAGCAGCGCCAGCGCGATCTGCTCGCCCTGGGCCTTGGCCCGCTCGGTGGCGGGCCCGCGGTGCCGGCCGTCCAGGGCGGCCCGCCACAGCTGCACCCAGCGCCCGAAGTCCTCGGCGGTCAGGGCCCGTGCCGAGTGGAGCGCGGCGTGCGGGGCGAAGGCGTCACCGGAGTAGTCGGCGCTGCGGAAGAGGGCCCGCTCCCAGAAGTCGGCGATCCGGGGCAGGTGCGCCTCCAGGTCCGTGCCCGCGACCTCGGTGAAGAACGGGCCGATCCGCCGGTCGGCGAACGCGGCCGCGTAGAAGCGGCGCAGCACGGCCTCGAGGTCGGCGCGGCCGCGTATGTCGCCCTCCCGGGCGGCGGGGTCGGCGGCGGAGGGGGCGGCGGGCCGGTCGGGAGCGGCGGAGTGGTTCATCAGTCCACCATTGTGGACCGTCCGCGGGCCGCCCGGGGCGGATCGCCGCGTGCTCCGTCACATCGCGTGTCCGAACGCCGCCGGGCGCCGCCGGAGGGGCTCCCCGGGAGACCGCGCCACTATCCGAACAATGGCCGAAAACACCCGGTCCCGGCCCCGGAAAATCCGGGTGCCGGGACGGGCACGTCTGCTACGAGGCGACCGCGCCGCCCTTGAGGAGCGCGGCCCCGAGGGGGGTCACCGTGTGCAGTACGGCATTGCCGCGGCGCAGGGTGGTCACGAGGCCGGCCTCCCGCATCACGCAGGCGTGCTGGCTCGCGGAGGCCAGGGAGACCCCGGCCCGGCGGGCGAGCTCGCTGGTGGTGGCCCCGTCGCCGATGGCCCGCAGGACCACCGAGCGGGTGTGCCCGACGAGCTTGCCCAGGGTGCGCTGGCGCTGCTCCTCCAGGGGGCGAATCGATTCGCCGCCGGCGGCCGCCGAGGCCAGCTCCGCGGCGGCCGGGTAGACCAGCACCGGGGGCAGCTCCGGGTCGTGCAGCGTCACGGCCGTGCGCCGGCAGAAGAACGAGGGCTGGAGCAGCAGCCCGCGCCCCCGCAGCCGCACGTCGCGGTCCACGGGGTAGTCGCACTCCAGGACCGGGGCCCGCCAGCGCAGCATCGGCGGCAGGGAGGCCAGCAGCTCGTCGGCGCCGCCGTCGAGCAGGGCCCGGCCGCGCGCGGCGCGCTCGGCCTCGATCTGGGCCTGGATGTGGGTCCAGTACGGGGCCACGGCCGCCCGGTGGTACCCGCGCAGCTCGCCCATGAGCTTCGGCAGGTACGCGGTGCCGCCGTCCATGAACTCCCGCAGCCGCTTCGGGATCCCGGTATCTCCGCCGCCGGTTGCGGCGCTCGCGGGCATGCCGAAGGCGGCTCCCACCCGCGCGCCCGCCCCCAGCAGGGCCAGCTCGCGCCGGATCCGCTCGGGGTGGAGCCCGCGCAGCGCGTCGAGGCCCACGTCCCACCCGTACTGCCCCTCCACAGGGGTCAGGAAATCGGGGAAATAGCCGCGACTCGGTATGAGCGCGCCGAGCAAGCGTGTTTCACTATTCAACCTGCTCCGGGTTTCCGTACGCCATTCACCGAAGAGCCGGGCATCACGCCGGTCTCTTAAGCGGTGAAAACTCAGAACCGTTTCCCACAACGCATCGGGACGCCCTGCCATCCGTACGCGTGCCAGGTCCACTCCAGTGAAATGGATACGCAGCACCGAACCCCCACCTGTGCAACCGCAATCCCCCCGCCCCATGAGTATGCACGCCGTCACACGACGTCACCACGCCCTTTCGGCCACAGTTGAAACCCCTTTCGGCGGGGGCGTGACAACCGAAATGCTGTACTCCGCCAGGCACACTCCAGTGCGACCGAAACGCTCCGTGAAGGCCGTGGGGGGCTTTGCGGGGCCTGGCGGTCGGTCGCACCGGGAAGCGCCGACGTGCCTGGCAGATTGGCAGCAGGCGGTGGACGGGTGGGGATCCGTCCACCGCCTGCTGGCGTAAAGACTTGTTGAACAACAAAGAATTGCCCGCCTGCCCTCGGGGGTCAGGGAACCCGGGGGCAGGCGGACGTATCGGGGGCCCGGGCGCGCCCGGGGGCGGGTCAGCGGCTGTCGCTGCCCGTCGCCTCGGCGGCCGCGCGGCCGGCCTCCAGGCGCGCCACCGGAATCCGGAACGGCGAGCAGGAGACGTAGTCGAGGCCGACCTCGTGGAAGAAGTGGACGGACTCGGGGTCGCCACCGTGCTCGCCGCAGACGCCGAGCTTGAGGTCGGGGCGGGTGGCCCGGCCCTGCTTGACCGCGTGGCGGACGAGCGAGCCGACGCCGTCCTTGTCGATGGTCTCGAACGGGGAGACCCCGAAGATGCCCTTCTCCAGGTAGGCCGTGAAGAAGCTGGCCTCGACGTCGTCGCGGGAGAAGCCCCACACCGTCTGGGTCAGGTCGTTCGTGCCGAAGGAGAAGAACTGCGCGGCCTCGGCGATCTGCGCGGCCGTCAGGGCGGCGCGCGGCAGCTCGATCATCGTGCCGATGGTCAGCTTGAGGCTGGTGCCGGTGGCGGCCTCGACCTCGGCGATGACCTGGTCGGCCTCCTCGCGGACGATCTCCAGCTCCTGGACGGTGCCGACGAGCGGGATCATGATCTCGGCGCGCGGGTCGCCCTTGGCGTTCTTGCGCTCGGCCGCGGCCTCGGCGATCGCCCGGACCTGCATGGCGAACAGGCCGGGGATGACCAGGCCGAGGCGGACGCCGCGCAGACCCAGCATCGGGTTCTGCTCGTGCAGCTTGTGCACGGCCTGCAGCAGGCGCAGGTCGTTCTCGTTGTGGTCCTTGCGGGCCTCGGCGAGGGCGACGCGCACCGACAGCTCGGTGATGTCGGGCAGGAACTCGTGCAGCGGCGGGTCGAGCAGGCGGACGGTGACCGGCAGGCCGTCCATCGCCTCGAAGAGCTCGATGAAGTCCTTCTTCTGCAGCGGGAGCAGCTCGGTGAGGGCGTCCTCGCGCTCGGCCTCGGTGTCCGCGAGGATCAGGCGCTCGACCATCTCGCGGCGCTCGCCGAGGAACATGTGCTCGGTGCGGCAAAGGCCGATGCCCTGGGCGCCGAAGCGGCGGGCGCGCAGCGCGTCCTCGGCGTTGTCGGCGTTGGCGCGTACCCGCAGGCGGCGGACGCGGTCGGCGTACGCCATGATCCGGTGGACGGCCTGGACCAGCTCGTCGGCGTCGTCGGCGCCGGCGTGCATGCGGCCCTCGAAGTACTCGACGACCGGGGAGGGCACGACGGGTACCTCGCCGAGGTAGACCTTGCCGGTGGAGCCGTCGATGGAGACGACGTCGCCCTCTTCGATGACCCGGTCGCCGACCGTCATGCGGCGGCGCTTGGTGTCGACGTCGAGCTCCTCGGCGCCGCAGACGCAGGTCTTGCCCATGCCGCGGGCGACGACGGCGGCGTGCGAGGTCTTGCCGCCGCGCGAGGTCAGGATGCCCTCGGAGGCAATCATGCCGTCCAGGTCGTCCGGGTTGGTCTCGCGGCGGATCAGGATGACCTTCTCGCCGGAGCGGGACCACTTGACGGCCGTGTAGGAGTCGAAGACGGCCTTGCCGACGGCCGCGCCCGGGGAGGCGGCGATGCCGCGGCCGAGCAGCTCGGTCTTGGCGTCCTCGTCGAAGCGGGGGAACATCAGCTGCGCGAGCTGGGCGCCGTTGACGCGCTGGAGGGCCTCGGCCTCGTCGATCAGGCCCTGGTCGACGAGCTGGGTGGCGATGCGGAAGGCGGCGCCGGCGGTGCGCTTGCCGACACGGGTCTGGAGCATCCACAGCTGGCCGCGCTCGATCGTGAACTCGATGTCGCAGAGGTCCTTGTAGTGGGTCTCCAGCGTCTCCATGATCTGCATCAGCTGGTCGTAGGACTTCTTGTCCAGCTGCTCCAGGTCGGCGAGCGGGACGGTGTTGCGGATGCCCGCGACGACGTCCTCGCCCTGGGCGTTCTGCAGGTAGTCGCCGTAGACGCCCTGGTGGCCGCTGGCGGGGTCGCGGGTGAAGGCGACGCCGGTGCCGGAGTCGGGGCCGAGGTTGCCGAAGACCATCGAGCAGACGTTGACGGCGGTGCCCAGGTCGCCGGGGATGCGCTCCTGGCGGCGGTAGAGCTTGGCGCGGTCGGTGTTCCAGGAGTTGAAGACCGCCTCGACGGCGAGGTCGAGCTGCTCGCGGGCGTCCTGCGGGAACTCGCGGCCGGCCTCCTTCTGGACGATCTTCTTGTAGACCTTGACCAGCTTCTTGAGGTCGGCGGCGTCGAGGTCGGTGTCGACGGTGACCTTCTTGGCGGCCTTGGCCTGGTCGAGGGCGTCCTCGAAGAGCTCGCCCTCGACGCCGAGGACGGTCTTGCCGAACATCTGGATCAGGCGGCGGTACGAGTCCCAGGCGAAGCGCTCGTTGTCGGCCTGGGCGGCGAGACCGACGACGGAGGCGTCGGAGAGGCCGATGTTGAGGACCGTGTCCATCATGCCGGGCATCGAGAACTTCGCGCCGGAGCGGACGGAGACCAGCAGCGGGTCGTCCGACTGGCCGAGCTTCTTGCCCATCTTCGCCTCGAGGGCGGCGAGGTGGGCGCTGACCTCGTCGCGCAGCGCGGCCGGGGCCTCACCGCTCTCGAGGTAGACCTTGCAGGCCTCGGTGGTGATGGTGAAGCCGGGAGGGACCGGCAGACCCAGGTTGGTCATCTCGGCGAGGTTGGCCCCCTTGCCGCCGAGAAGGTCCTTGAGGTCGCGGTTTCCCTCGGTGAAGTCGTAGACGAACTTCTGGTTCTTGTTTTCCGACACGGGTCTCGACTCCTCGAGGACTCGGTGGCTGCCCTGACGGCGAGGAACATACCCAGATCGAAGGCTTCTGGGTACGTCCACTTGGCCGTCATACGGCCGTAACCACCCATGCGCCCCCGGATCGAAAGTGACCAATGAGTAGCCGGAACCTCCGAAGAGCGTTCACCTCCCGAAGGGGGACGGCACTCCTGCGGCTTGTTTGCGCTCGGATGAGCGATCATCGATACATTTGCGTTCAAGACTTGAACAAACAAAGGGTGGCACCCAGTGCCACCCTTTGGAAGTCATACCCGTGATTTTCGCGCTCATCTGAGCGCAACCCC
The DNA here is from genome assembly GCF_040704625.1 of Streptomyces sp. NPDC046866. Taxonomy (NCBI): domain Bacteria; kingdom Bacillati; phylum Actinomycetota; class Actinomycetes; order Kitasatosporales; family Streptomycetaceae; genus Streptomyces; species Streptomyces sp. NPDC046866. The sequence continues at coordinate 65,719 of NZ_JBEYXN010000009.1, read as the reverse complement.
ACCCATGCGTGGTGTATGTCACGCCGCCGACGGCATAGTTTGTCAGCTGATTCTCATCCTCCGGACGTGTCCAGCTCGGCGTCCTCGCTGACCCCTGCGCAGTCGTACGGATCCTTCAGCCACCCGTCCGGGAGGACAACCCGGTTGTTTCCGGACGTTCGGCCGCGCGGGCCGTCCGCGCTCTCGGGCCAGGGCTGGTCCAGGTCGAGCTCGCTCAGATGAGCGTCCAGCTCGGCCAGGGACGAGGTGACCGCGAGCTTCTTGCGCATCTCGGAGCCGACCGCGAAGCCCTTCAGGTACCAGGCCACGTGCTTACGGAAGTCGATCACCCCGCGCGCCTCGTCGCCGATCCACTCCCCCAGCAGCTGGGCGTGCCGGTGCATCGTGGCCGCGACCTCGCGCAGCGAGGGCTTGTGGAAGTCCTCGGGGCGCCCCTCGAAGGCCGCCACGAGGTCGTTGAACAGCCACGGGCGCCCCAGGCAGCCACGGCCGACGACCACGCCGTCGCAGCCGGTCTCGCGGACCATGCGCAGCGCGTCCTCGGCGCACCAGATGTCGCCGTTGCCGAGGACGGGGATCTCCGGGACGTGCTCCTTGAGGCGGGCGATGGCCTCCCAGTCGGCGGTGCCGCCGTAGTGCTGTGCGGTGGTGCGGCCGTGCAGGGCGATGGCGGTGACGCCCTCCTCGACCGCGATCCGGCCGGCGTCCAGGTAGGTGAGGTGGTCGTCGTCGATGCCCTTGCGCATCTTCATGGTCACCGGCAGGTCGCCGGCGCCCGCGACCGCCTCGCGCAGGATGGCGCGCAGCAGGTTCCGCTTGTAGGGCAGGGCGGAGCCGCCGCCCTTGCGGGTGACCTTGGGGACCGGGCAGCCGAAGTTGAGGTCGATGTGGTCGGCGCGGTCCTCCTCGACGATCATCCGGACCGCCTTGCCGACCGTCACCGGGTCGACGCCGTACAGCTGGATCGAGCGCGGCTTTTCGGTCGCGTCGAAGTGGATCAGCTGCATGGTCTTCTCGTTGCGCTCGACCAGCGCGCGGGTCGTGATCATTTCGCTCACGAACAGCCCCTTGCCGCCGCTGAACTCGCGGCAGAGGGTGCGGAACGGGGCGTTGGTGATGCCGGCCATGGGGGCGAGCACCACCGGGGGCTGCACGGTGTGCGGGCCGATCGCGAGCGGCGGAGGGAGCGTGGTCATCCCTCCATTGTGGCGGAGAGAAAATCGATCACACTTTTCTTTAGTTAGGCGTACTATCGTACGTATGCAGGAGTCGATCCGCCGCCGGAAGACGCTGGTCCTGGCGATCTGCTGCATGAGCCTGCTCCTGGTCAGCCTCGACGTCACGGCCCTCAACGTCGCCCTGCCCTCGATGCGCCGGGAGTTCGGCGCCTCGGTGGCCGGCATGCAGTGGACGATCGACGCGTACACGCTGGTGCTGGCCTCGCTGCTGATCCTGGCGGGCTCCACGGCGGACCGGATCGGGCGCCGCCGCGTCTTCACCGCAGGGCTGGTGCTGTTCACGGCCGGCTCGCTGCTCTGCTCCCTGGCGCCGGGCCTCGGATGGCTGGTCGGCTTCCGGGCGGTGCAGGCCGTGGGCGGCTCCATGCTGAACCCGGTCGCCATGTCGATCATCACCAACACCTTCACCGAGCCGCGCGAACGCGCCCGCGCCATCGGCGCATGGAGCGCGGTGGCCGGCCTCTCCATGGCGGCGGGCCCGCTGATCGGCGGGCTGCTGGTGGACTCGGTGGGGTGGCGGGCCGTGTTCTGGGTGAACCTGCCCGTCGGGCTGGCGGCCCTGGGGCTCACGCGGCGGTACGTCCCCGAGTCGCGGGCCGAGCGGCCGCGGCGCCCCGACCCGGTGGGCCAGTTGCTGGTCATCGCCGCCCTCGGCGGCGTGACGTACGCCATCATCGAGGCGCCGGCCGCGGGCGCGGACTCCCCGGCCGTCCTCGGCTGCGCCTGCCTCGCGGCGGCCTCGCTGGCGGCGCTCGTGCCGTACGAGCTGCGCCGCGCCGACCCGCTGATCGACCCGCGGTTCTTCCGCAGCGCCCCCTTCAGCGGCGCGACGGTGATCGCGGTGTGCGCCTTCGCCGCGCTGTCGGGGTTCCTGTTCCTGAACACCCTGTACCTGCAGGAGGTACGGGGGCTCGACGCACTGGGCGCGGGGCTCTGGATGCTGCCCATGGCGGCGCTCGCCTTCCTGTGCGCGCCGCTCTCGGGCCGGCTGGTCGCCGCGCGCGGGCCGCGGCTGCCGCTGCTGCTCGCCGGGACCGCGATGGCCGCGAGCGGGCTGCTGTTCGCCGCCTTCTCCGCCGAGGCCTCGAATCCGCTGCTGTTCACCGGGTACGCCCTGTTCGGCCTGGGCTTCGGCCTGGTCAACGCGCCGATCACCAACACCGCGGTCTCCGGGATGCCCCGGTCCCAGGCGGGCGTGGCGGCCGCGATCGCCTCCACCAGCCGGCAGACCGGGGGCACGCTGGGCGTCGCCGTGATCGGGGCCGTGCTGGCGGCCGGAACGGCGGGCGGCGGGGGCGCGCCGGTCCTCGACGGCGGCGCGGAGTTCGTCGCGGCGGCCCGGCCCGCCTGGTGGATCATCACGGCCTGCGGGGCGCTGGTCCTGACCGTGGGCGCCGCGACCAGCGGGCGCTGGGCCCGGGGGACGGCCGTGCGGACGGCCCGCCGCCTGGAGCGGGCCTGCGCCGACCCGTCTCCGGCCGGGGTCCCCCCGCAGGCCTGACGCACCGGGCCTCCTTTCCGACGAGCCACCCCGCCCCCTCCTCTCCGATCACGACGCCCTCACACTGACGGGTGACAGATATTGAAATCTGTCACCCGTCATGTCATTCTCGTTGCATGACGACGAACGAGAGCACCCCTCGGAACACCACCGCCGCTGCCCACCCCACCCGCACCCTCGGCTCGACCGGCCCCGCCGTCTTCCCGCTGGGCCTGGGCTGCATGGGCATGTCCGCGCTCTACGGAGAGGCGGACCGCAGCGAGTCGATCGCGACGATCCACGCCGCACTGGACGCAGGGATCACGCTGCTGGACACCGGCGACTTCTACGGCATGGGCCACAACGAGCTGCTCATCAACGAAGCCCTGCGCACCGCGCCGGCCGCAGCCCGCGACCAGGCGCTGACCAGCGTGAAGTTCGGCGCGCTGCGGACGGTCGAGGGCGCCTTCACCGGCTACGACGGCCGCCCGGAGGCCGTGAAGAACTTCCTGGCCTACTCGCTCCAGCGGCTGGGCCGGGACCACATCGACATCTACCGGATCGCCCGCGTGGATCCGGCCGTGCCGATCGAGGAGACCGTGGGCGCCATCGCCGAGGCCGTCGAGGCGGGGCACGTGCGGCACATCGGCCTGTCCGAGGTGGGCGCGGACACCCTGCGCCGGGCCGCGGCCGTGGCCCCGATCGCCGACCTCCAGATCGAGTACTCGCTCCTCTCCCGCGGCATCGAGGAGGAGATCCTGCCGACCGCCCGGGAGCTCGGCATCGGCATCACCGCGTACGGGGTCCTCTCGCGCGGCCTGATCAGCGGCCACTTCACCCGCGACCGGGAACTGGCTCCGGGGGACTTCCGCGGGATGAGCCCCCGCTTCCAGGGCGGGAACCTCGACCGGAACCTGGAGCTGGTCGAGGCGCTGCGCAACGTCGCCGACGGCAAGGGGGTCAGCGTGGCGCAGACCGCCATCGCCTGGGTGCTCTCGCGCGGCGAGGACATCGTGCCGCTGGTGGGGGCCCGCCGGCGGGACCGGCTCGCCGAGGCACTGGGTGCCATGGACGTGAAGCTGACCGCGGCCGACCTGGCGGCGATCGAGGAGGCGGTCCCGGCGGGAGCCGCGGCCGGCGACCGGTATCCGGCGGCCCAGATGGCCCACCTGGACAGCGAGCACTGAGCCGGCGGTACGGTCGTACCCATGTCACCCGCTGCCGCCGAGCCCCTGACCCCCGAGCGCATCCTCGAGACCACCGAGGAGGTGCTGCGGCGCTACGGGCCGACGAAGGCGACGGTGGTGGACGTGGCGCGTGCCCTGGGCGTCAGCCACGGCAGCGTCTACCGGCACTTCCCTTCGAAGGCGGCTCTGCGCGAGGCGGTCACGGACCGGTGGCTCGCCAAGAGCGTGGTCATGCTGGAGGCAATCGCCTCGGCACCGGACGAGGCCGCCCCCTCCAAGCTGGAGGCCTGGTTGGAGGCCCTCTTCGAGGCCAAGCGCCACAAGGCGGGCGACGATCCGGAGCTGTTCGCGACGTACGGCGTGCTGCTCGCCGAGAACAGCGGGGTGGTCGACGCCCACCTGACCGAGCTGGTCGACCAGCTGACCCGGATCATCGCCGAGGGAGTCGACGCAGGCACCCTGGCCGCCCCCGACGTGCCGGCCGCCGCCCGCGCCGTCTTCGACGCCACCGGCCGCTTCCACGACCCCCAGTACGTGGCGGAGTGGCTCTCGCCCACGATCACCACGGAGTTCGAGGCCGTCGTCGCCCTCGTCATCAGGGGCCTGCGCCCCTGAACCGGCGTCGATACGCTCCGAGTTATGCGGAATTGGACACTCCGCACGGCTTGGCGATCATTTGAGCCGTGTCGGCTTGTACATGCCAGCGACAGTTCCTTACGGTCCCCTTACCGCACTATTCATGCACGTACCAGGGGGAACCTTGTCCACGGCAGCAGTACAGCCCTCACCTCCCGCACGCTCCGGCGGAGCAGCCGCGGCCGGCCTGATCCTGACCATCGCGCTCAGCGTGGTCGCGCCGATCATCACCTACAACACGCTCGTCGACGACCACGGCTGGAGCGAGGCCTCGGCGCTGCTGGTCAGCGGCGCCTGGCCGATCCTCGACAGCGCCATCATGGTGGCCTGGCGGCGCAAGCTGGACGAGTTCGCCATCGTCACCCTGGTGTTCCTGGGGATCACCGCCGCCGTCTCCCTCATCGGCGCCAACTCCACCCGGGCCCTGCTGGTCAAGGACTCGGCCGTCACGGGGCTGTTCGGGCTCCTGTGCCTGGCCACGCTGCTCGCGCCGCGTCCGCTGATGTTCTACTTCGGCCGCAAGTTCGGCACGGACGGCACCCCGGCGGGCGTGGCGTACTACAACGGCCTGTGGCAGTTCGAGGGCTTCCGCAAGGCCCAGCGCCACATCACCCTGGTCTGGGGCGTGGTCTACCTGATCGAGGCGGCGGTCCGGGTCGCCCTGTCGTACGCCCTGAGCACCTCCACCATGGTGACCCTGAGCCCGTTCCTGATCTACGGGACGCTCGGCGGCCTGGCCCTGTGGACGGTCCGCTTCGTCAAGCGCACCAAGGCGGAGGGCGCCAAGCGGGCCGCCGCGGCGGCGGCCGCCGCCGAGCAGGCCGGCGGCTCCGCGGCCTGAGCGGCCGCCCACTGCACGGGAAAGACCGGTGGCCCGGTGCGCGTCTCGCGCACCGGGCCACCGTCCGTTCCGGCGGGTCCTAGCAGCCGAGGAGACGGCTGCCGAGGTAGGCCTGGATCTGGTCGAGGGAGACGCGCTCCTGCTTCATGGTGTCGCGCTCGCGCACGGTCACCGCGTTGTCGTCCAGGGTGTCGAAGTCGACGGTGACGCAGAACGGCGTACCGATCTCGTCCTGGCGGCGGTAGCGGCGGCCGATGGCGCCCGCGTCGTCGAACTCGATGTTCCAGTTCTTGCGCAGGTCGGCGGCGAGGCCCTTGGCCTTCGGCGACAGCTGCGCGTTGCGGGACAGCGGCAGGACGGCGACCTTGATCGGGGCCAGGCGCGGGTCGAGGCGCATCACGGTGCGCTTCTCCATGACGCCCTTGGCGTTCGGGGCCTCGTCCTCGTTGTACGCGTCGAGCATGAACGCGAGCATGGCGCGGTTGACGCCGGCCGCCGGCTCGATGACGTACGGGGTGTAGCGCTCACCGGCTTCCTGGTCGAAGAAGGTGAGGTCCTGGCCGGAGGCCGCGGAGTGGGCCTTCAGGTCGTAGTCCGTGCGGTTGGCGACACCCTCGAGCTCGGAGAACTCGCTGCCGCCGAAGTTGAAGCGGTACTCGATGTCGGCGGTGCGCTTCGAGTAGTGGGACAGCTTCTCCTTCGGGTGCTCGTACCAGCGCATGTTCTCCTCGCGCAGACCCAGGCCGCGGTACCAGTTCCACCGCTCCTGCATCCAGTACTCCTGCCACTGCTCGTCCTCGCCCGGCTTGACGAAGAACTCCATCTCCATCTGCTCGAACTCGCGGGTGCGGAAGATGAAGTTGCCCGGCGTGATCTCGTTGCGGAAGGACTTGCCCATCTGGGCGATGCCGAACGGGGGCTTCTTGCGCGAGGAGGTCTGCACGACGGCGAAGTTGGTGAAGATGCCCTGGGCGGTCTCGGGGCGCAGGTACGCCTTGGAGCCGGTGTCCTGGGTCGGGCCGAGGTGGGTCTCCAGCATGCCGGAGAACTGCTTCGGCTCGGTGAACTGGCCCTTCACACCGCAGTTGGGGCAGTTGACGTCGGCCAGGCCGTTCTCGGGGAGGCGGCCGTGCTTGGCCTCGTACGCCTCTTCGAGGTGGTCGGCGCGGTGGCGCTTGTGGCAGGAGGTGCACTCGGTCAGCGGGTCCGAGAACGTCGCGACGTGGCCGGAGGCCACCCAGACCTCGGGGGCCAGGATCACGGAGGAGTCGATGCCGACGATGTCCTCACGCCCGGTGACCATGGCCTTCCACCACTGGCGCTTGATGTTCTCCTTGAGCTCGACACCCAGCGGGCCGTAGTCCCAGGCAGCCTTGGAGCCGCCATAGATCTCACTGCAGGGGTAAACGAAGCCACGGCGCTTGCTCAGGCTGACGATGGTTTCGATCTTGTCGGCGGCCACGGTGCTCTCTTCATTACGAGGACGAACGGCGAATGCCTCAGGTTACCGGCGTCCGCCCCTCCCCTTTCAACTCGGATACCCCTTCCCCGGCCGGGCCACCCCACCTGTCACCAGGGTTTTTGACAACGGTTTCCATATTTGATGAAAATGGATGTCATGAACGTACGCCGCCTCATACCCGCAGCCGCCCTCGCGGGCGCCGTCGTCCTCGGCTCCACGGCCCTCACCGGCTGCTCGGCAGGCTCCGCCGCGGGGGGCGGGAAGGACGGCAGGATCGCCGTGACCGCGTCGTTCTACCCCCTGCAGTTCCTCGCCGAGCAGATCGGCCGCGACCACGTCAGCGTCTCCTCGCTCACCAAGCCCGGCACCGAGCCCCACGACCTGGAGATCACCCCCAGGCAGACCGGCCGGCTCGGCCAGTCCGACGTGATCGTCTACCTCAAGGGCCTGCAGCCCGCCGTGGACGAGGCCGTCGCCCAGGCCGGGGTGAAGAACGTCGTCGACGCCGCCGCCCTGACCGAACTGGAGGCCCACGGCCCCTCCGGCCACGGCCACGCCCCCGAAGGCGCGGACGGGCACGCCGAGGACCACGCGGGCGGCCACGACCACGACCACGGCGGCGAGGGCGGCAAGGACCCGCACGTGTGGCTCGACCCGGTGAAGTACGCCGAGATCGCCAAGGGCGTCGGCGCCGCCCTGGAGAAGGCCGACCCCGGCCACGCGGCGGACTACCGGAAGAACACCGACGACCTGACCGGCAGACTCGCCGCCCTCGACGCGGAGTTCAAGGCCGGCCTGGCGAACAGCGCCTCGAAGACCTTCATCACCACCCACGCCGCCTTCGGCTACCTCGCCGAGCGCTACGGCCTCGACCAGGAGGGCATCTCCGGCGTCGACCCCGAGTCCGAGCCGAGCCCGGCCCGGATGAAGGAGCTCCAGGAGCTGGCGAGGAAGGAGAATGTCTCCACCGTGTTCTTCGAGACCCTCGCCAGCGACAAGACGGCCAAGGCCCTCGCCGGCGACACCGGCCTGAAGACCGACGTCCTCGACCCGCTCGAGGGCATCACCGACACGTCCCAGGGCGCCGACTACTTCGAGGTCATGCGCTCCAACCTGAAGAACCTCCAGAAGGCGCTCGGCAGCAAGTGATGGCAGTTACGGAGGCGGATGCCATGCAGTACCGGCCCGATCAGGCAGCGGACCAGCCCGTCATATCCCTGCGCGGGGCCACCGCCTCGCTGGGCTCGCGCCCGGTGCTGCGCGGGGTCGACCTCACCGTCCGGCGCGGCGAGGTGGTCGCGCTGCTCGGGGCCAACGGCTCCGGCAAGTCCACCGCCGTGCGCGCCGTCGTCGGACAGGTTCCGCTGTCCGGGGGCGAGTTGGCGCTGTTCGGCACCGAGTTCAAGCGCTTCCGCGCCTGGTCGCGGATCGGGTACGTCCCGCAGCGCACGACCGCGGCCAGCGGCGTCCCCGCCACCGTCCGCGAGGTCGTCTCCTCCGGCCGGCTGGCCCGCACCCGCTTCGGCGTCCTGCGCAAGGCCGACAGGGCCGCCGTCGACCGGGCCCTGGCCCTGGTCGGCATGGACGCGCATGCCGGGGCCTCCGTCAATGCGCTCTCCGGCGGCCAGCACCAGCGCGTGCTGATCGCCCGGGCGCTCGCCGTGGAGCCCGAGCTGCTGATCATGGACGAGCCGATGGCCGGCGTCGACCTCGGCAACCAGGAGGTCCTGGCGAACGCGGTGCGCGAACAGGTCGCCGCCGGGACGACCGTCCTGCTCGTCCTGCACGAGCTCGGCCCCCTGGAGCCGCTGATCGACCGGGCCGTGGTGCTGCGCGACGGCTGCGTCGTCCACGACGGGCCGCCGCCGGAGGCCGTGGGCCAGCACGCCCTGCCCGGCCACGACCACGTACACCCCCACGCGGCGCACGACGCCGAGCCCCTGCGGACGGGACTGCTCAGCTGATGGAACTCCTCGACTTCGCCTTCATGCAGCGGGCCCTGCTCGCGGCCGTCCTGGTCGGCATCACCGCCCCCGCGATCGGCACCTACCTCGTCCAGCGCCGCCAGGCCGTGATGGGCGACGGCATCGGCCACGTCGCCATGACCGGTGTGGCCCTGGGCTTCCTGCTGAACGCCAGCCCGGTGTGGGTCGCCACGCTCGTCGCCGTCCTCGGCGCCGTCGGCATGGAGCTGATCCGCTCCCGCGGCCGCACGAGCGGCGACATCGCGCTCGCCATGCTCTTCTACGGCGGCCTCGCCGGCGGCGTGATGATCATCAATCTGGCCCCGGGCGGCTCCACGGCCAACCTGACCAGCTACCTCTTCGGCTCGATCACCACCGTCTCGCCCGCGGACGTCACCGCGGTCGTGGTCCTCGCGGCCTTCGTCATCGCCGTCACCGTGGGCCTGCGCCGCCAGCTGTTCGCCGTCTGCCAGGACGAGGAGTTCGCGCGGGTGACCGGCCTGCCGGTGCGCGCGCTGAACCTGCTGATCGCCGTCACCGCCGCCGTCACCGTCACCGTCGCCATGCGGATCGTGGGCCTGCTGCTGGTCAGCGCCATGATGGTGATCCCGGTCGCGGCCGCCCAGCGCGTCACCCGCGGATTCACCGCCACCCTCGCCGTCGCCATGGGCATCGGCGTGCTCGTCTCGCTCTCCGGCACGGTCGCGACGTACTACATCGACGCGCCCTCCGGCGGCACCATCGTGCTGCTGGCCATCGGCGTCTTCATGGTGATGACCGGGCTGTCCGCGCCCCTGGCCCGGCGCCGGGCCACGGCGGCGCGTGCCGCAGAAGAGGTCTGCACCCGCGACGACGTGAAGGTCCAGTAGGGGCGGCCGCCTGGCACAATTGGGCCGAGGCCGATACGAGGAGGAACCGGTGGCGACTGCGCCTGGCGAGACGAATACCGCGCCAGTACGAGGACGATCCACCCGGCAGCGGGCAGCGGTCGCGGCGGCGCTGGACGAGGTGGACGAGTTCCGCAGCGCCCAGGAACTGCACGACATGCTCAAGCACCGCGGTGACTCCGTGGGTCTGACCACGGTCTACCGCACCCTCCAGTCCCTGGCCGACGCCGGCGAGGTGGACGTGCTGCGCACCAGCGACGGCGAGTCCGTCTACCGGCGCTGCTCCACCGGGGACCACCACCACCACCTGGTCTGCCGCAGCTGCGGCAAGGCCGTCGAGGTGGAGGGCCCGGCGGTGGAGAAGTGGGCGGAGTCCATCGCGGCCGAGCACGGCTTCGTGAACGTCGCCCACACGGTGGAAATCTTCGGCACCTGCGCCGACTGCGCGTCCGCCGCCTCCTAGAGCCGCCGCAGGTTCGCGTCCAGCAGCTCCCGCAGCCGGTCGACGTCCGCCGGGTGCCGGACGCCGCGCTTGGGGAGGATCGTCATGGACGCCGCGCGCCTGTGCAGGTCGAGCGTGAGGAAGAGCTCGTCCGTTTCGGCGTAGGCGGGCTGTGCGGTCCAGTCCATGCGGGTGGAGTACTGCCGCGTGCTCACGCTGATCCCGGAGCCGTCGACGACGGCCCGGGTCTGCCCCGCCTTCGCCAGCATCCCGGCGAAGGCACGCGCCTGCAGCCGGGGACCGAAGACGCAGAGCCCGCACAGCAGCAGGCCCAGCCCGAGGAACAGCACCGCCTTCGACCCGGCGGGCTGCCCGCTCAGCAGGGCACTGCCGCCCAGCAGGGCCGACAGGCCGCCGAGCAACGGCATCAGCCACCGCTGCCGGCGCAGTGCGGGCGTGGCCCGGGTGCGCACCCGGATGGCCTGCGCGAGATCGGCGGTGGCGACCTCGTAGACGAGCTCGACGCCTTCCCCGGTCCCCGCCCCGGTCCCGGCCGCCGCAGCCGGCTCCATTGCGTTCATGTGCATGACAGGGGAGCCTAGCGCCGCGGCGGGACCGGGTCGATCGCCTTCCGTCAGCCCTCGGAGCCGTCCGGTTCCACCTGGTTGGGGACGGCGCCGCCGAAGCGGCGGTCGCGCTGGGCGTACTCCAGGCAGGCCTGCCACAGGTGGCGCCGGTCGAAGTCCGGCCACAGCACGTCCTGGAAGACCATCTCGGCGTAGGCGCTCTGCCAGATCAGGTAGTTGGAGGTGCGCTGCTCGCCGCTGGGGCGCAGGAACAGGTCCACGTCCGGCATGTCCGGGTAGTACAGGTACTTCGCGAGGGTCTTCTCGGTGACCTTCGACGGGTCCAGCCGGCCGGCCTTGACGTCCTCGGCGAGCGCCTGGGCGGCGTCGGCGATCTCGGCGCGGCCGCCGTAGTTCATGCAGAAGTACAGCGTCAGCTTGTCGTTGCCCTTGGTCTGCTCCTGCGCGACCTGGAGCTCCTTGGCCACCGACTTCCACAGCTTCGGCATCCGGCCCACCCAGCGGACCCGGATGCCGAGCGAATCGAGCTGGTCGCGGGTCTTGCGGATGAAGTCGCGGTTGAAGTTCATCAGGAAGCGCACCTCGTCGGGCGAGCGCTTCCAGTTCTCGGTGGAGAAGGCGTACAGGGAGATGTTCTTGACGCCCATCTCTATGGCGCCCTGGAGGACGTCGAGGACCCGCTCGGCGCCCACCTTGTGGCCCTCGGTGCGCGGCAGGCCGCGCTCCTTGGCCCAGCGGCCGTTGCCGTCCATCACGATGGCGACGTGCTCCGGGACCAGCTCACCCGGGATCTTCGGGGGCCGGGCACCGGACGGGTGGGGCTCGGGAAGCGTGTACTCGCGGCGGGAGCGTCCCAGGAATCCGCGTACTGCCATGGCGCTTTGGTCTCCGATCTCGGTCACTTCTCTACGTAACGCAAGGAGCGCAGCCCGCGCTCCAGATGCCAGTGCAGATAGGCGGAAACGAGTCCGCTCCCCTCGCGCACGTACCGCGGCTCCGCCGCGTCGGCGGTTGCCCAGTCCCCCGTGAGCAGGGCGCTGAGCAGCCCGATGGCCTCAGCAGATGGTACGACGCTGCCGCCGACCCGGCAGTCCCCGCAGACGACCCCGCCCGCGGAGACCGAGAAGTGCCGGTTGGGGCCGTGGATGCCGCACTTCGCGCAGTCCTCGAAGCTGGGCGCGTAGCCGTTGACGGCGAGGGAGCGCAGCAGGAAGGCGTCGAGGATGAGGTTCGGGTCGTGCTCGCCGCGGGAGAGGGTGCGCAGGGCGCCGATGAGCAGCAGGTACTGCTGGACGGCGGGCTCGCCCTCGTTCTCGGTGAACCGCTCGGCGGTCTCCAGCATCGCGGTGCCGGCGGTGTAGCGGGCGTAGTCGGTGACGATGCCGTTGCCGTACGGGGCGATGATCTCGGTCTGGGTGCACAGCGGGAGGCTGCGGCCGACGAGCTCGCTGCCGCGGGCGAAGAACTGGACGTCGGCGTGGGAGAAAGGTTCCAGCCGGGCGCCGAACTTCGACTTCGTGCGCCGCACTCCGCGGGCGACGGCCCGCACGCGTCCGTGGCCGCGGGTCAGCAGCGTGATGATGCGGTCCGCCTCGCCGAGCTTCTGGGTGCGCAGCACGATGCCGTCGTCGCGGAACAGACTCATGCGCCCATTGTCCCCTGTGCGGGTACGGCGACGGCCCCCCGTCCGGACACGGTCCGGACGGGGGGCCGTCGCCCCTTGGGAGGGTCAGGAGGCGGGCGCGGCGGCCTCGTCCGCGTCCGGCTTCCTCTGCGCGGCGTCCTCGTCCGTGCCGGGATCGGCGGCGACTGCGACGGCGACCGCCACCGCGCTGTCGGCGGCCCCGGTGGAGCCGGCGGCTTCGGCGGCCCCGGCAGCGCCGGACGCGGTGCTGCCGGCGGGCTCGGCCGTGTCGGCGGACGCGGTGCTGCCGCTGGTGTCGGCCGTCTCGGCGGCGCCGGCGGTGTCGGCGGGGTCCGCCCGGTCGGCGCCGTCCTCCGGGGCTGCCGCCTGGGCGGGCAGCTCTGCCCGGGGGGCGGTGTGCGCGTCGCCCCCGCCCAGGCCGTTGAAGATCAGGTTCAGCACGATCGCGGCCGTGGCGCCGAGGGTGACACCACTGTTGAGCAGGGAGGACAGGTCGGCGTCCAGGTGCTCCTTGAAGAACACCGGGACGGTGGCCGGGAGCAGCGCGAAGGCCAGGGAGACGCCCACGACCAGGGCGTTCTTCTCCTCCTTCAGGTCGACCTTGCCCAGGGTCTGGATACCGGCCAGGGCCACCATCGCGAACATCACGGTCGCGGCGCCGCCGAGGACGGCGTGCGGTACGGAGGCGACGATCGCGGCGGCCTTGGGCAGCAGGCCGAGCAGGATCATGAAGGCTCCCGCGGCGACCACCACGAAGCGGCTCTTGACCTTGGTCATCCGCACCAGCCCGACGTTCTCGGCGAAGGCCACGTACGGGAAGGAGTTGAGGATGCCGCCGAGGGCAGTGGCGGCGCCGTCGGCCCGCAGGGCGCGTGCGACGGTCTCGCTGTCGACGTCCTTGCCGACGATGTCGCCGACGGCGTACGTGTCACCGGTGGTCTCCACCATGGTGATCAGCATGACGATCAGCATCAGCAGGATCGGGAACCACTCGAACTTCGGCGCCCCGTAGTGGAAGGGCGTGGTGACGCCCACCCAGGCGGCCTGGCTCACGTCGCCGAACTTCGCGTCGCCGAGCAGGAAGGCGACGAGCGTGCCGCCGACCAGCCCGAGCAGGATGGCGATGCTGGAGAGGAACGGACGGCCGAGCTTCATCAGGACCAGGATGAAGAGCATGGTGCCGCCGGCGTAGGCGAAGTTCTTCGGGTCGCCGAAGTCGGGGCTGCCGAGGCCGCCCGCGGCGTCGTTGAGGCCGACGGGGATGAGCACGATGCCGAGCACCGTGATCACCGAGCCGGTGACGACCGGCGGGAAGAGCCGCATCACGGCCCGGAAGGCCCGGGCGGGCAGCCAGGCGAAGGCGAAGGTCGCGATGCCGGCCGTGATGACGGCGCCGTAGATGACGAGGAGGGCGGCGGTACCGCCGCCGGCCCCGAGGCCGATGGCGATCATGGGGGACACCGCGGTGAAGGTGACGCCCTGGATCAGGGGGAGCCGCGCGCCGATCCGGCCGATGCCCCAGGCCTGGATGATCGAGGCGATGCCGCAGGTGAAGAGGTCTGCGTTGATCAGGTAGACCAGCTGCTCCGTGGAGAGCTTGAGGGCTCCGCCCACGATGATCGGCACGATGACCGCGCCTGCGTAGAACGCCAGTACGTGCTGGAAGCCGTAGAGGGCGAGTTTGGGAAGGGGGAGCACCTCGTCGACCGGGTGGGTGCTCTGCTCTCCGGTGTCGGAGAGCCGGGCGGCGACACGTGCCATCTCTGCCTTGCCCTTCAAGAGGTAGGTAATCGAGAGGAATTTCTGGTTATCCCCGGTCGAAGTGGGTCGCTATCCCGTTGGTTCGCCAGGGTTTCAGTTGCGTTCACGTGAATCGAAGCCCCGCTGTGTTACCGGCAGAGTCTCGTCGTGTGACCGGAATTGAACGCCTGCGGGAGAGCGCACAGATATCGGAGACTTCTACAAACCGTTGAGCTCCACGGGGCACGGCTTTGTGGGTTCCTCCACTGGCGCACATGGATCCGGACAGGGTAAGGAACGAGACCCCTTCGTCGACCCCGGACGCCTGCACGAATGCGAAGGCCGGCGCTCCGACGTGCACAAATGGACTTAGCTCCGGAGCTCACGGCAAATACGAAAGGGCCGCTCCGGGTGTCCACCTGGTGGAATCACCGACGCCGGAGCGGCCCTCGAATGGCGAGAATTCAGCCCGGCGAGGCCGGATTGTTACCTCTTCAGAGGCCGTTACTGCCGGGTTTCGGCCGCATTTCAGGGTGCGCTGACCGCCGAGAGCAGCCGGCTCACCTCGTCGGAGCCGATGCGCAGGGCCGCACCGACCGTGGCGAGCACCTCCCGCTCGGCCGGGGTGTAGGGGCCGTCGGCGAGGGCGATCCGGGCTCCCTGGAGCAGGATCGACGCCCGGCCGGGGCCCACCAGGTGCGGGGCGAGCGGCTCCAGCGCCTCGTGGAGCTCGATGGCCAGCGCCGCGCCGCAGCAGTCGGGGGCGTCGTAGAGCCCGAGCCGGCCCTGGTCGCGGCCCAGGGCCTCCACGAGGGACTCCAGCTGCTCCTGCGTGCAGTCCTGGAAGCCCGCTGCCCGTACGGCCGACACGGCGGCGTCCAGCGCCCCGCGCGCGCAGGTGCCGCCCGCCGCCAGCACGGCCAGGGCAACGGTGTGCACGGCGTCGCGCAGCAGCGCCGAGAAGCGGGTGGTGGTGAGGTGGTCGAGGACCTCGGTGTCGAAGCGTTCTCGGCAGCCCTGGCACTCCACGACCGGGCCGGCCTCGCCGCGCGGCAGCAGCGGCACCCCGAGGACGGTGAACCGACGGCGCCCCGTGCGCCGGCGGTAGTTGCGGTCGCCGCCGCAGTCGGGGCAGAAGAACTCCCCGTCCGCCACGGTGTTCCACGTGGTGCGGATGCCCCAGAACGTCAGCTTCCGGCCGTCCCCACCCCGAACTGGCAGCACGTCGCACCTCCGTAACTCCCCCGCCGCCCCTGCGGGCGCGGGCGGGAAGCCCGGGCAGCGGCACCCGGGTTGGCGTGATGTTAGCCACATCGGTGAGGCTTCGTCAGTCGTGTGACAAGACAACATGCTCCGCCGTGCGCAGTTGGCCGGTCTGCGCCCCCGCCCCTCCCCGGGCCGCCCGCCCCCCGTCCCGGCGCGCGCCGTGCAGGCGGGAAGGCGGGAACGGCACTGCCCCGCCCCCCGTGCCGCGGCGGGCGAGGGGGCGGGGCAGCGCGGTGTCAGGTGTCCGGTGGATCAGCGACCCGCGCGGTTGACTGCGGAGATGACGGCCTTCATGGAGGCGCGCGTGGTGTTGGCGTCGATGCCGATGCCCCACAGGACGCGGCCGTCGATGGCGCACTCGATGTAGGAGGCCGCGACGGCCGAGGCGCCCTCGCTCATCGTGTGCTCGGTGTAGTCCAGCAGGCGGGCGTCGACGCCGATGCCGGCCAGCGCGTCGAAGAAGGCCGAGATCGGACCGTTGCCGGTGCCGCTCAGGACCGTCTCCACGCCGTCCACGACCGCCTCGACGGTCAGCGTGTCGGTGCCGTCCTTGTCGGTGGCCGTCGAGCCGGAGCGCAGCTGGATGCGTCCCCACGGGTTCTCCGGGTTGGGCAGGTACTCGTCGGAGAAGATGTCCCAGATCGCCTTCGGCGTGATCTCGCCGCCCTCGGCGTCGGTCTTGGCCTGGATGATCCGGGAGAACTCGATCTGCATGCGGCGCGGCAGGTCCAGCTTGTGGTCGTTCTTCAGGACGTACGCGATGCCGCCCTTGCCGGACTGCGAGTTCACCCGGATGACGGCCTCGTAGGAGCGGCCGACGTCCTTGGGGTCGATGGGCAGGTACGGGACGGCCCACTCGATCTCGTCGACGGTCTTGCCCTGGGCGGCCGCGTCGGCCTCCATGGCGTCGAAGCCCTTCTTGATGGCGTCCTGGTGGGAGCCGGAGAAGGCCGTGTAGACCAGGTCGCCCGCGTAGGGGTGGCGCGGGTGGACCGGCATCTGGTTGCAGTACTCGCTGGTGCGGCGGATCTCGTCGATCTGGGAGAAGTCGATCTGCGGGTCGATGCCCTGCGAGAACAGGTTCATGCCCAGCGTGATCAGGTCGACGTTGCCGGTGCGCTCGCCCTGCCCGAACAGGCAGCCCTCGATGCGGTCGGCGCCGGCCATCAGGGCCAGCTCGGCGGCGGCGACGGCGGTGCCGCGGTCGTTGTGCGGGTGCACGGAGATGCAGATGTGCTCGCGGCGGGTCAGGTTGCGGGCCATCCACTCGAAGCGGTCCGCGTGCGTGGACGGAGTCGAGCGCTCCACGGTGGCGGGCAGGTTCAGGATGATCTCGCGGCCGGGGCCGGGCTGCCAGACGTCGCAGACGGCCTCGCAGACCTCCAGGGCGAAGTCCAGCTCGGTGTCGGTGAAGATCTCCGGGCTGTACTGGTAGCCGAAGACGGTCTCGGGGCCCAGCAGCTTCTCGGCGTACTCCATGACCAGGCGGGTGCCGTCGACGGCGATCTGCTTGATCTGCTCCTTGGAGCCGCGGAAGACGACCCGGCGGAAGGTCGGGGCGGTCGCGTTGTACAGGTGGACGGTGGCGCGCTTGGCGCCGACCAGCGATTCCACGGTCCGCTCGATCAGGTCCTCGCGGGCCTGGGTCAGGACGGAGATGGTGACGTCGTCCGGGATCGCGCCCTCTTCGATGATGGAGCGCACGAAGGCGTAGTCGGTCTCGCCGGAGGACGGGAAGCCGACCTCGATCTCCTTGTAGCCCATGCGCACCAGCAGGTCGAACATCTCGCGCTTGCGGGCGGGGGTCATCGGGTCGATCAGCGACTGGTTGCCGTCGCGCAGGTCGGTGGAGAGCCAGCGGGGGGCCTTGGTGACGCGGGCGTCGGGCCAGGTGCGGTCCGGCAGGTCGACCTGCTCGTAGAACCCGTACTTGTGGATCGGCATGCCGGAGGGCTGCTGGGTGTGGGTCGCGTTGGTGATGGGCGTGGGGCGACCGACAAAAGGCTGCTGGCTCATGACGCTGGGCTCCTCGCGTGTCCGCGTGTAGTTCGCTGGGACGGCCGACTTCCGGTCGTAAAAACCGCAACACCAAACTCCGCGGGGAGGGGGTCGGCCTACGACTACAGACCCTCGCCGCGGCGGCTAAGAAGAAGCAGCCCGAAACGCATGATGGGCCGAGCCTAGCCGAGCCGCGCCGTGACGCGAGGACCTGTTTCAGTATGCAAGACCCCCGTGTCCGATTTGTACCAAATGTGAGTTACGTCTCCCCGACCCGCCCGAGGTCCGGCCGATCCGTCAATGCACCGCGACCGCTTTCAGACAACCGAATGAATCATGGTTGCAGCTAGTGACAGCGACATGACCCACTGCCACATTGCCTGGATGGATGCCTCCCACACCTTCGCCTCCGAGCCCTCCCGCGGCCGCACCCGCCGCCAGCCGGTCTTCTGCACCGTCGTGCCGCCGCACCTCCTCGATCGGGCCGCCCGGTCCGAGGTCGCCCGCCGCGCCGAAGCCGCGCTGCGCACCCTCGAACAGGACGCCGCCCTGCGCACCCGCCGCCGGATCACCGCGGTCCGCGCCGTCGCCCCGACCGCGGCGGCGCCCGCCGGTGACGACCCGCGCCGGACCGTCTACGACGCCCAGCACCGCACCCGGCTCCCCGGCAGGAAGGTCCGCGCCGAGGGCCAGGACCCGGTCAAGGACGCCAGCGTCAACCGTGCGTACACGGGCCTGGGCGCCACGTACGAGCTGTTCCTGAAGGCCTTCGGGCGGCACTCGATCGACGGCGCCGGGCTGGCCCTCGATGCGAGCGTCCACTACGGCCAGGACTACAACAACGCCTTCTGGGACGGCACCCAGATGGTCTTCGGCGACGGCGACGGCGAGCTCTTCGTCGACTTCACGGTCGCGGTGGACGTCATCGGGCACGAGCTGGCCCACGGCGTCACCCAGTACACCGCCAACCTGGAGTACCACGGCCAGTCGGGCGCCCTGAACGAGTCGATGTCCGACGTCTTCGGCTCCCTGATCAAGCAGTACTCACTGGACCAGACCGCCGACCAGGCCGACTGGCTGATCGGCGCCGGACTGCTCGGGCCCGGCGTCAGCGGGGTCGCGCTGCGCTCGATGAAGGCGCCCGGCACCGCGTACGACGACGACGAGCTCGGCAAGGACCCCCAGCCGGCCACCATGGACGGCTATGTGAGGACCTCCGGCGACAACGGCGGCGTGCACATCAACTCCGGCATCCCCAACCACGCCTTCTACCTGGCCGCCACCGAGCTCGGCGGCAAGGCCTGGGAGCGCGCCGGACAGATCTGGTACGACACCCTGACCGGCGGCGAGCTCGCCTCCGACGCCACCTTCCAGGACTTCGCGCGCCTGTCGACGGCGGCCGCCGTCACCCGGTACGGGGAGGGCGGCGCCGAGCACCAGGCGCTGCAGAAGGCGTGGTCGACGGTCGGCCTCGGCTGAGCGGGCCCTTGGGGGGCCGCGAGCGGGGTAGAAAGGCGGGCATGCGGATTCTGGTGGTGCGGACGGGCGGTTTCGCGGGCATCGAGCGCCGGGCCGAGGTGGACACCTCGGGCCGGCCCGACGAGGACGAGTGGCGGGCCCTGGCCCAGCTGGCGCTGCGGCCGGCCGCGCCGCCCTCGGCGGGGGCCCGCGTACCGGACGGGTTCTCGTACCGGATCACGGTCGACGGCCGGACGGTGACCTGCCACGACCCGCACCTGTCGGACGCCCAGCGGGCCCTGATCACCCGGGTCCTCAAAGAGGGTGCCTGAGCAGGGCTGCTTTGCTTGGATGGCCGGATGACACCGACCCTTCTGTCCCGGCTCGAGCAGTACTACGACACCGTGCCGCGTGTGGGAGGGGCGCGGGCCGAGGACTTCGGCCCGCTGACCCTCTTCGTCCGGGAGGGCGCGGGCTGGCCGTACTACGCGCGGCCCGCCCTCGGCAGTTCCGGCGTCGGCCCGGCCGACGTGGAGCGCGTGCTGGCCCGCCAGCGGGAGCTCGACGTCCCCCTGGCCTTCGAATGGGTGGCCGAAACCAGCCCCTGGCTGCGGGACGCCGTGGAGGCGGCCGGGCTGCACGTGCACGCGCACCCGCTGATGGTGCTGGAGCCCTCCGCTCCGCAGCCACCCGCGCACCCGGACGTCCGCCTCCTCGGCGCGGACGACGCGCTGCTGCGGGCCGCGGTGACGGTGCCGATGCTGGCCTTCGCCGAACCGGGGACCGCCGTCGGCGCGGCGGGCCCGGCCGAGCTGGCCGCCGCGGCGGCGGACCCCGCGGCCGGGCTGCGCCGGGACGCGGTGTCCGAGGGGCTGGCCTCGGGCCGGACGGCCATGGCGGCGGCGGTGCAGGACGGCGTGGTGCTGGCCTCGGGCCAGTACAACCCGGTCGGCGACGTCGCCGAGGTCGCCGGCGTCGGCACCCTTCCGGCCGCGCGCCGCCGCGGCCTGGCCCTCGCCGTCACCTCGGCCCTGGTCGCGGACGCCCTCGCCCGCGGCGCCCGTACGGTCTTCCTCTCGGCCGGGGACGAGGCGGTGGCCCGGATCTACGCCCGGGCCGGCTTCCGCACGGTGGCGACGGCCCTGATCGCCGAGCCCCCGGCGGACGGGCGCACGGCCGGGGCGTAGGCCGGGGCCGGGCGGCTGCTTGCCGAAACGGCAAAGGTGTTTGGCCCCGCGGCGGCGGGCGGCGCAGCATCGGGCACGTCCGGCACCCCTCGACCGAGCAGAGGAAGGCACCCCCCGTGTCCGAGCACAGCCCCCGCCACCGGCACACGACCGCCCACGACCCCGCCCACTCCCACCACCACGGCGGGACCCCCGCCGAGACGCCCTCCGGGGACCGGGAGTTCTGGGACTCCCGCTACAGCGAGAGCGACCGCATCTGGAGCGGCCGCCCCAACGCGGCCCTCGTCCGCGAGGTGGAGGGCCTCGCCCCGGGCCGCGCCCTCGACCTCGGCTGCGGCGAGGGCGCCGACGCCGTCTGGCTGGCCCGCCGGGGCTGGCGGGTCACCGGGACCGACATCTCCGGCGTGGCCCTGGAGCGGGCCGCCGCGCACGCCGCCGAGGCGGGCGTCGCCGACCGCATCGAGCTGTGCCGGCACGACCTCGCCGAGTCCTTCCCGGCCGGGGAATTCGACCTCGTCTCGGCCTGCTTCCTGCACAACTACGGCGACTTCCCCCGGGCCCGGGTCCTGCGGACCGCCGCGGCGGCCGTGGCCCCCGGCGGGATCCTGCTGGTCGTCGGCCACGGCGGATGGGCCACCTGGCAGCAGCAGGAGGTGCGCCCGGCGATCGACTTCCCGACGCCGGACGAGGTCCTCGCCCAGCTGGAGCTGCCCGAGGGCGCGTGGGAGGTCCTGCGCGCGGAGGAGTACGTGCACGAGCACACGAGCCCCGACGGCCACGCCGGGACCCGGGCCGACAACACCGTGAAGGTGCGCAGGCTCCCGTAGCGCGGGCTCCCGTAGCGCGGGCTCCCGTAGCGCAGGCTCCCGCAGCCCCGGATCCCGAAGCGCCGGAATCCCGTGGAGCCGGGTGCCCGTTCTGCGGGCTCTAGAAGCCGAGCTTGCGCAGCTGCTTGGGGTCGCGCTGCCAGTCCTTGGCGACCTTCACGTGCAGGTCCAGGAAGACGGGGGTGCCGAGCAGCGCCTCGATGTGCTTGCGCGACTTCATCCCGACCTCCTTCAGGCGCGAGCCCTTCGGGCCGATGATGATGCCCTTCTGGCTCGGCCGCTCGATGTAGACGTTGGCGTGGATGTCGAGCAGCGGCCGGTCCGCCGGGCGGTTCTCCCGGGGGATCATCTCCTCGACCACGACGGCGATGGAGTGCGGGAGCTCGTCGCGCACGCCCTCCAGGGCGGCCTCGCGGATCAGCTCCGCGACCATCACCATCTCGGGCTCGTCGGTGAGGTCGCCCTCGGGGTACAGCGGCGGGCTCTCCGGCAGCATCGGCGCGATCAGGTCGGCCAGCAGCCGGACCTGGTTGTCGCCGACGGCGGAGACGGGGACGATCTCGGCCCACTCGATGCCGAGCTCGTCGCCGAGCTGCTGGATCGCGATGAGCTGCTCGGCCAGCTGCTTGGACTCGACCAGGTCGGTCTTGGTCACGATGGCGATCTTGGGGGTCTTCTTGATCCCCGCGAGCTCCTTGGCGATGAACTTGTCGCCGGGCCCGAGCTTCTGGTCGGCGGGCAGGCAGAAGCCGATGACGTCGACCTCGGCCCAGGTGGTGCGCACGACGTCGTTGAGCCGCTCGCCGAGCAGCGTGCGCGGCTTGTGCAGACCGGGCGTGTCGACCAGGACGAGCTGGGCGTCGGGGCGGTGCACGATGCCGCGGACGGTGTGGCGGGTGGTCTGCGGCCGGTTGGAGGTGATCGCGACCTTGGTGCCCACGAGTGCGTTGGTCAGGGTCGACTTCCCCGCGTTGGGGCGGCCGACGAAGCAGGCGAAGCCCGCACGGTGCGGGCCGGTGGACTCGGGGGAACGATCGCTCATACGGGCCATTCTCCCCGATGCCGCTCCCGGCGCCGACCAGGCGGTCAGGAGAGGGTCAGGGTGAGGACCGCCGTGTACGCGCCGGGCGGGGTGTAGGCCGGGATGTGCAGGGCGACCTCCGCGTCCACCGTGAACGTGCCGCCGGCCTGCGGGGCGCCGGCCGTGGTGGCGAGGACCGCGCCCCGCGGGCCGACCGGCCCGGCGCTGCCCGCGGTGCAGCGTCCGCCGCCCGACGCGGCCGTGCACCGCGGCGTCCAGCTCAGCGACGCCCCCGGGACGCGGACGCCGTCCGGCCCCCTGAGCTCGGTGACCCCGCCCGTCAGCGTCCACGCCCGCGCCGGGCCGCCGCGGGCGTCCTCCACCGTGACGGTCCCGATCCGGCCGGGCGCTGCGGCTGCGCCCCCGTACGCGAGCGCGCCGAGGGTGATGGCCTCGCCCGCCTGGCTCATCGACAGCCCGCCCGGGCCCGGCTCCACCACCGCCGCCAGCCGCTGCGTGTCGGCCGCCGGTACGGGGGCCGGGTCCAGCACCGTGTACGCCGCCGGGCCCGAGCCCTCCTGCGGGGACCAGACCGCGCCCTCGTACGCGACGACCGCCGTGGTCTCCCGGTCGGTGACCGGGAGCTCGGCCCGGAACGCGCCCCGCACGTCCGCCGTGGCGCGCACCCGGTCCCCGGTCTCGGCGGCCCCGGCCCGGCCGGCCACCGTCACGGGGGCCCCGGGGGCAAAGCCGGCGCCCGTGACCGCGACCCGCGCGCCCGGCCTCCCCGCGGCGGCGCCGAGCGCGACCGACCGGAGGTTCGCCCGGGGCAGCGGGCTCGCGGTGAGCCGGGCGGAGACCGGGCTGCCGGTGGCGGTGGCGGTGGCGGTGCACACGGTGTCGAGGTCGGGGGCGTGCCGGGTGTGCAGGGTGTAGCCGCCCGGGGCGAGGGTGATCTCGCCGGCGGCGGTGGCCGTGAAGGTGCCGGTCATGGTGAAGGCGGGCAGGGCGGCTCCGGCCGGGACCGGGTCGTGGCGCCCGGCTCCGACGACGGTGACCGCGCCGGTCTGGGCGCCGCCCAGCAGGACCCGCCCGGTCGGGACCAGGGCGTCGGCCGGGAGTCCGGTGGACAGCGGTCCGGCGGCGGGGGTGCCTGTCACCCGGTAGGTGACGGTGACCGTGTCGCCGGCCCGGGGCTGCGGGTTGTCGACGGCGATCCGGGCGGTGGTCGGCCCGTCGGCGGCGGGCTGCCCGGTCTCCCGCGGCAGGAGGCAGTGCGTCGGGAACTCCACCTCGCCCGGCGGTGCTTCCCCCTCGGCGGATGCCTCAGGGCCCAGTGCGCCGCCGGCGGCGGCCGCGAGTGCGGCCAGGCCGAGGGCCGCCGACCATCTCCTGCTGCCCGCCGCTCTTCGCACTGCCCGCCCCCAGGGTTCTCCGTCGCGCCGAGGTGGGGCCATTCACGAGCGGGCGGCGGAAGAAGTCAATGCGCGCATCCGGCAGCGACTGATGGCCCATCAGGAGGCGGCAGAGTGCGGCGCGGCCGCCCTGAACGCGCGCCGGTACGCGGTCGGGCTCACCCCCAGCGCGGCCTGGACGTGCTTGCGCAGCGACTGCGCCGTCCCGAACCCCGTCTCCCGCGCCACCCGCTCCATCGGCAGGTCCGTCCGCTCCAACAGGTCGCGTGCCCGCTCCACCCGCTGCCCGACGATCCACTCGCCGGGGCTGATCCCGGCCTCCTCCCGGAACCGGCGGGTGAAGGTCCGTACGGACATGGACTCCTGCTTCGCCAGGTCGGCCAGCCGCACCGGCTCGTGCAGCCGGTCCAGCACCCAGGCGCGGGCCCTCGCGGTGCTGGCCAGCTGCGGCTGCGGCACGGGCCGCTCGATGAACTGGGCCTGCCCGCCGTCGCGGTGCGGGGGTACGACGGTCCGCCGGGCCACGTCGTTGGCGACGCCCGCGCCGTGGTCGCGGCGCACGATGTGCAGGCACAGGTCGATGCCGGCGGCGACCCCGGCGGAGGTCAGGACGTCCCCGTCGTCGGTGTAGAGCACGCCGGGGTCCACGCGCACGGCCGGGAAGAGGCGCTGGAAGTGCTCGGCGTGGAACCAGTGGGTGGTGGCGGGGCGGCCGTCGAGGCGGCCCGCGGCGGCGAGGACGTAGCCGCCGGTGCAGATGGAGACGAGCCGGGTGCCGGGCCGGATCCGGGCGAAGGCGGCGGCGAGCTCGTCGGTCAGGACGCCCTCCTCGTACACCGGCCCCAGCTCGTACGAGGCGGGCACCACCACGGTGTCGGCGGTGGCCAGCAGTTCGGGCCCGTGCTCGACGGCGATGGCGAAGTCGGCGTCGGTCTGCACCGGCCCGGGGGCGAGCGCGCAGGTCAGGATCTCGTACAGCGGCCGGCCCTGCGCATCCTTGGCGCGGCCGAAGATCCGGTGCGGGATGCCGAGTTCGAAGGGCAGCAGGCCGGTGAGGGCGAGGACGGCGACACGGTGGACGGCGGTCATGGCCCGATCATATCGAAGGGTGTCGGTCAGGCCACTGTCGTGGCGGGGCCCCGTGGCCGGATCCTGACGGCGTGACGCAGACAGCCCCCTCCTCCACGCCCCCGACCGGTCCGTTCCGCGACCGCGACCGCCCCCGCGACGTCCCCTCCGCCGCGACCTCCCCGCCCGCCGCCAGCGGACGCATCCACCGGGCCTGGTTCGTCGCGGCCGTCACCTTCGTGACGATCATCGGCGCCGCCGCCTTCGCCTCCCTGCCCGGCCTGCTCATCGAGCCGCTGCACGAGGAGTTCGACTGGTCGCGCGGCACGATCGGCTCCGCCGTCTCGGTCAACCTGGCCCTGTACGGGCTCACCGCGCCCTTCGCCGCGTCGCTGATGGACCGCTTCGGCATCCGCCGGGTGGTGGCGGTGGCCCTGCTGGTCATCTCCGGCGGGTCGGTGGCCACGGTGTGGATGACCGCCGCCTGGCAACTGGTGCTGTTCTGGGGCGTGCTGGTGGGCCTCGGCAGCGGCTCCATGGCGCTGGCGTTCGCGGCGACCGTGACCAACCGCTGGTTCACCGCCCGGCGCGGCCTGGTCACCGGCATCCTGACCGCGGCCGGGGCCTCCGGCCAGCTGGTCTTCCTGCCGCTGCTGTCCTGGCTGGTGGAGCACCACGGCTGGCGGCCGGCCGCGGTGACCGTCTCGCTGGCGGCACTGTCGGTGGTCCCGTTCGTGTGGCTGCTGCTGCGCGACCACCCGGCCGACGTGGGCCTCGCCCCGTACGGCGGCACGTACGCCGCGAAGCCCGCACCGGCGGCGGGCGCGGCCCGGCGGGCGGTGGCGGTGCTGTTCCGGGCGGCGGGGACCGGCCCGTTCTGGCTGCTGGCGGGCACCTTCGCGATCTGCGGGGCCTCCACCAACGGCCTGGTCAAGACGCACTTCGTGCCCGCGGCCCACGACCACGGCATGCCGGTGACGGCGGCCGCCGGACTGCTGGCGGTGATCGGCGTGTTCGACGTCGTCGGCACGATCGCGTCCGGCTGGTTCACCGACCGCTTCGAGGCGCGGCGGCTGCTGGCCGTCTACTACGCCCTGCGCGGCGTCTCGCTGCTCTTCCTGCCGATGCTGCTGGCGCCGTCCGTGCACCCGCCGATGGTGTTCTTCATCGTCTTCTACGGCCTGGACTGGGTGGCGACGGTGCCGCCGACGATCGCGCTGTGCCGCGAGCACTACGGGGAGGACAGCGCGATCGTCTTCGGCTGGGTGCTGGCCTCGCACCAGGTCGGCGCCGCGGCGGTGGCCTTCCTGGGCGGCCTCGCGCGGGACGTCTTCGGCTCCTACGACCTCGTCTGGTACGCCTCGGGGGCGCTGTGCGCGATGGCCGCACTGATGGCGATGGTCATCCGGCGCGGCCGCGCCGCTCCTGCGGCAACGGCGGGCCCGGCCACCGCCTAGGCCACCGGGCGCGCCGCGGCAGGGGCCGCGGGCGCAGGAGACGCAGGAGGCGGGGTCAGCCGGCCGGGGTGGCGGACTTCAGGGTCCCGTCCGGGCCGGCCAGGAGCACCGGGGTGTCCGGGCCGCCGAGGTCGCTGACGGCGGCCCGGTCGGCGTCGGCCACGGCCTCCGCCGCGCTGACGACGGCCGCGGCCTCCAGGGACTCGGCCCCGCTCGCCACCGCCATGGCGACCGCCGTCTGCAGGGCGCTCAGCTTGAGGGAGGCCAGCTCCACCGTCCCGGCGACGTACGTGCGGCCGGTCTCGTCCCGGACGGCCGCACCCTCGGGCACGCCGTTGCGGGCCCGGGCGCTGCGCGCCAGCGTGATGATCTTGCTGTCCTCGGGGCTGATCCCGGTGGTGTCGGTCATGGTCGAAAGCATAGGGAGCGCCCCGGTGCGACCGTGCAACGGCCCCGCCGGGGCGCCCGCGCGCTCCATCCCCCCGCTTCCCCCGATGATCATGGAGCGATGACCCCAACATAAGCCTGTAACCAGCAGAAACCTGCGATCCAAAGGTCACCTGGTGCAGTGACCTTCGTCCCAGCCTGCCCCGCGGCCGGGCTCAGCGCCGGTCAGCGCGGTCAGCGCCGGTCGAGGCGCAGCCGCTCCGCCCTCGGCAGGCCCGCCACCACCAGGTCGTAGCTGTCCTCGATCAGCTCGCGGACCATCTCGTCCGGCAGGGCGCCGGGCCCGCCCGCCGTCACCGTGTTCCAGTGCCGCTTGTTCATGTGCCAGCCCGGCACGATCGCCTCGTGCTCCTCGCGCAGCCGCACGGCGAGCTCCGGCTCGCACTTGAGGTTCACCTTGAGCGGCTCGGCGTCCAGCGCGGAGAGCGCGAACACCTTGCCGAGCACCTTGAACACCGAGGTCTCGGCGTTGAACGGGAACTCCTCGACCGCGGCGTTGAACTCCAGGCAGAAAGCGCGCAGCTCGGCCGGCGTCATGCGCCCTCCTCATCCTCCACGGGATCCGGGGCCACCGGCTCCACCAGCACGGTCACGATCTTGTTCCGGCGGCCGGCCGGGGACTCGGCCGTCAGCCGCAGCGGCCGCCCGTCGGGCAGCTCCACCACCGCCGAGGCGCCGGCGATGGGCACCCGCCCGAGCGCCTTGGCCAGCAGGCCGCCGACCGTCTCCACGTCCTCGTCGTCGAAGGCATCCACCTTGAACAGCTCGCCGAGGTCGGTGATGTCCAGGCGCGCGGTGACCCGGTAGCGGTCCTCGCCCAGCTCCTCCACCGGCGGCAGCTCCCGGTCGTACTCGTCGGTGATCTCGCCGACGATCTCCTCGAGGATGTCCTCGATGGTGACGATGCCCGCGGTGCCGCCGTACTCGTCGATGACGACGGCCACGTGGTTGCGCACCTGCTGCATCTCGCGCAGCAGGTCGCCCGCGTTCTTGGTGTCGGGCACGAACGCGGCCGGGCGCATGGCGGTGGAGACCAGGTCGGACTCCGCCTCCCGGTTGACGTGCGTCTTGCGGACCAGGTCCTTGAGGTACACGATGCCGACGATGTCGTCCTCGTTCTCCCCGGTCACCGGGATCCGGGAGAAGCCCGAGCGCAGCGCCAGCGTGGTGGCCTGACGGATCGTCTTGTACCGCTCGATGCACACCAGGTCGGTGCGCGGCACCATCACCTCGCGCACCAGCGTGTCGCCCAGCTCGAAGACCTGGTGCACCATGCGGCGCTCCTCGTCCTCGATCAGCGACTCCTTCTCGGCGAGGTCGACCAGCGCGCGCAGCTCGGCCTCCGAGGCGAACGGCCCCTTGCGGAAGCCCTTTCCGGGCGTGAGCGCGTTGCCGATGAGGATCAGCAGCTGCGGCACGGGCCCCATGACGCGGGCGAGCGGGACCAGCACGTACGCGGCCGCCGTCGCCGTGTTGAGCGGGTGCTGCCGGCCGATGGTGCGCGGGGAGACGCCGACGGCGACGAAGGACACGAGGACCATCACCGCGATCGCGATGAGCAGGGCCTTCCAGTTCTCGCCGAACTCGTCGAGGCAGACGTACGTGACGAGGACGCCGGCCGCCATCTCGCAGGTGACCCGGACCAGCAGCGCCACGTTCAGGTACCGGGTGGGATCGCCGGCGACCTGCAGGAGCTTGGCGCTGCCGCGCCGGCCCTCCCGTACGGCCTGCTCCGCGCGGAAGGACGAGACCCGGGCGAGCCCCGACTCCGCGCACGCCGCGAACCAGGCGACGACCACCAGCAGGACCGCTCCGGTGATCAGCTGCGGAGCGGTCACGAGACGGTCGGGGCCGGGGACGGGCCGGTCAGGCCGCGCTCGGCGCGCCATCCGTCCACGATGGCCGCCTGGAGGCCGAACATCTCGGCCTTCTCGTCCGGCTCCTCGTGGTCGTACCCGAGCAGGTGCAGCACCCCGTGGACGGTCAGGAGCTGGAGCTCCTCGTCCATGGAGTGCTGCGTCGGGGCCTCCTGGCCCTGCCTCTTGGCCACCTCGGGGCAGAGCACGATGTCGCCGAGGAGGCCCTGCGGGGGCTCCTCGTCGTCCTTCGCCGGCGGACGCAGCTCGTCCATCGGGAAGGACATGACGTCGGTCGGGCCGGGCAGGTCCATCCACTGGATGTGGAGCTGCTCCATGGCGTCCTCGTCGACGACGATGACGGAGAGCTCGGACAGGGGGTGGATCCGCATCCGGGTGAGCGCGTAGCGGGCGATGTCGAGGATCGCCCGCTCGTCGACCTCGGTTCCGGACTCGTTGTTGACGTCGATCGACATGGTGCGCTGGGTTCTACTTCCGCTGGTGTTCGTTCCGGGCGGGCCCGGTGACCCGGCCTTCCCGGCTGTCGTCGTACTTCTCGTACGCATCGACGATACGGCCGACCAGCTTGTGCCGGACCACATCCTCGGACGTGAGCATCGAGAAGTGGATGTCCGGGACGCCCTCCAGGATGGCCTGGACCTGGCGCAGGCCCGACTTGGTGCCGCCGGGCAGGTCGACCTGGGTGATGTCACCGGTGATGACGATCTTGGAGTCGAAGCCGAGCCGGGTCAGGAACATCTTCATCTGCTCGGGGCTCGTGTTCTGCGCCTCGTCGAGCACCACGAAGGCGTCATTGAGCGTGCGACCCCTCATGTATGCGAGGGGCGCGACCTCGATCGTGCCGTTGGCCATCAGGCGCGGGATCTTGTCCGGGTCGATCATGTCGTGCAGCGCGTCGTACAGCGGGCGCAGGTACGGGTCGATCTTGTCGAAGAGCGTGCCGGGCAGGAAGCCGAGCCGCTCCCCCGCCTCGACGGCCGGGCGGGTCAGGATGATCCGGCTGACCTGCTTGGACTGCAGGGCCTGGACCGCCTTGGCCATGGCGAGGTAGGTCTTGCCGGTGCCAGCCGGGCCGATGCCGAAGACGATCGTGTTCCGGTCGATCGCGTCGACGTACCGCTTCTGGTTGAGGGTCTTGGGGCGGATGGTGCGGCCGCGGTTGGAGACGATGTTCTGCGTGAGCACCTCGGCAGGGGTCTCCTCGGGACCGTCGCCGTTGTCGCTCGCCTTGAGCATGGCGATCGAGCGTTCCACTGCGTCCTCCGTCATCGGCTGCCCGGTGCGGAGCACGAGCATCATCTCGTCGAACAGGCGCTGGATCAGTGCGACTTCCGCCGCCTCGCCGATCGCGCTGACCTGGTTCCCCCGGACATGGATGTCGGCCTTCGGGAAGGCCTTCTCGATCACGCGCAACAGGGCGTCACCGGAGCCGAGCACCGACACCATCGGATGGGTGGCCGGAACGGTGAAGTGGGCTCGCGCCTGCCCCGGGGCGGGGGTGTGGGCTGTGGGTGTCTGAGTCATGGGCCGGCACTGTGGCCTGCACATACCTCCTGCTGAGGGGCCGCGCCGATCGACGACCTCCGGAGTACCAAGGGTACGTCGCCGCGGGGGCATCCCCGAGGGGTTTTCCGGCGGCCTGCGCGGCCCCCGGCGGCCTGCGCGGTCGCGCGGCTACGCGAAGTGGCGGAAGCCGATCGTCGGGACCGCCCTGCGGCGCGGGGAGGGGGCCGTACCGCGCGGGATCAGCTCGTCCAGGAAGGCGTAGCGGCCGCGCAGGGCGTCGGGGGCCGTGCGCCACCAGTGGGCCACCTCCGGCCAGCCCGGCGCCGAGAGGGAGCCGCCGAACTCCTGCACGGACAGGGCGGCGGTCAGGCCGGCGAAGGCGAGCCGGTCGGCCAGCGGCCAGCCGGCCAGGGAGCCCGTGACGTAGCCCGCGACGTAGACGTCCCCGGCGCCGGTGGGGTCCAGGGCGTCCACGGCGATGCCCGGCACGTGCACCGTCTCGCCGCTGCCCGAGTCCACCGCGTACGAGCCCTCCGAGCCCATCGTGACCACGGCGACGGGGACCCGCTCGGCCAGCAGCCGGGCCGCCGTTCTGGGGCAGTCCGTGCGCGTGTACCGCATCGCCTCGCCCGCGTTCGGCAGGAAGGCCTCGCAGTGCTCCAGGTCCGTCAGGGCCGCCAGGTCCCAGCGGCCGCTGTCGTCCCAGCCCACGTCGGCGAAGATCCGCGAGCCGCGGCGGGCGGCCTCGCCGATCCAGCCGTCCTCCCGGCCGGGGGCCAGCGAGGCCACGGCCGCCCGGGCGCGCGGCGGGCACTGCGGGAAGACGCCGGGACCGGCCGGGGGCGGGGCCTCGTGGCCGTGCGAGACCATGGTCCGCTCGCCCTCGTACGCCATCGAGACGGTGACGGGGCTGTGCCAGCCGGGCACGGTGCGCGACATGGACAGGTCGATGCCCTCGCCCTGCTCCAGCGCGTCCCAGCAGTACTCGCCGTAGTGGTCGTCGCCGAAGGCCGCGGCCAGGGAGGTGCGCAGGCCGAGCCGGGCCAGCGCGGTGGCCATGTTGGCCACGCCGCCGGGGCTGGAGCCCATGCCGCGCGCCCAGGACTCGGTGCCGCGCACGGGGGCCGAGTCGAGGCCGGTGAAGATGATGTCGAGGAAGACGGTGCCGGTCAGGAAGACGTCGCAGCCGGGTTCGTGGGGGTCGCGCAGCGGGCCGAGCGGGTCCAGGGCGGCGGTGCGGCCGTCCACGGCGGCAGTGCGGCTGCTGCTGGTGCGGATGTCCCGACTGGTCACGTCTTGCTCCCCGGTCCGATCGAAGGGTCGTTTCTGCGAGCGGTCTGCGCGTGGTCGTTCGACGGAAAGACGACAGCGGAAAGACGGACGGCCTTGCCGGTCCCCTCCAGAGCCGAGCACCCAGTGTGGCGCACGTCACCACCCCCGGGCGGCCCTTCGGCACCGCCCGGCCCCGCCGCCGGGCCGCACCGCCGCCCGGCGCTCCGGCGGCGGGCCGTCCGGCGCGGGTCAGCGGCGCTTGGGGACGGCGACGCGGGCCAGGTCCGCGGCGATGGTCAGCTCGCCCTCGAAGCCCGCTGCGCGGGCCTGGCGCTCGAACTCCGACGGGTCGCCGTAGCGCTGCGAGAAGTGCGTCAGCACGAGGTGGCGGACGCCCGCGTCACGCGCCGCCCGGGCCGCCTGCCCGGCGGTCAGGTGCCCGTGGTCGACGGCCAGCCGCTCGTCCTCGTCGAGGAAGGTCGACTCGATGACCAGCAGGTCGCAGCCCTCGGCGAGGGCGCCCACCCCGTCGCAGAGCCTGGTGTCCATGACGAAGGCGAAGCTCTGGCCCCGCCGGAGCTCGCTGACGTCGTCGAGGGCGACGCCGCCCAGCTGCCCGTCGCGCTGGATCCGGCCCACGTCGGGCCCCTTGATCCCGTGCCGGGCGAGCAGCTCGGGCACCATGCGGCGCCCGTCGGGCTCGGTGAGCCGGTAGCCGAAGGACTCCACGGGGTGGGAGAGCCGGCGGGCCTCCAGCGTGTACGGGGGCCCCTGGGCCAGCGCCCCGTCGCGGGCCACCGGCTCCTCGCGCAGCTGCACCGTCTCCCGGTAGGCGGTGGCGTGGCGCAGCCGGTCGAAGAACTTCTGCCCGGAGGCCGGGTAGTGCGCGGTCACGGGGTGGGGTACCTGGTCGAGGTTGATGCGCTGGATCACCCCGGCCAGTCCGAGGCTGTGGTCGCCGTGGAAGTGGGTGATGCAGATCCGGTTGATGTCGTGGGCCGCCACGCCCGCGCGGACCATCTGCCGCTGGGTGCCCTCGCCCGGGTCGAAGAGGATGCCCTCGCCGTCCCAGCGCAGGAGGTAGCCGTTGTGATTGCGGTGGCGCGTGGGCACCTGGCTGGCGGTGCCCAGCACCACGAACTCGCGTACGGACACGGCTATCCCGGCGGCCACTGCAGGCCGCGCCCGCCGATGACGTGCGCGTGCGCGTGGAAGACGGTCTGGCCGGCCCCGGCGCCGGTGTTGAACACGATCCGGTAGCCGTGCTCGTCGACCTGCTCCTGGGCGGCGATCTCGCCGGCCTCGCGCAGCACGTCGGCGGTGACGTTCGGCTCGGCGGCCGCGAGGGAGGCGGCGTCGGGGTAGTGCAGGCGGGGGATCACCAGCACGTGGGTGGGCGCCTGGGGGTTGATGTCCCGGAACGCGACGGTCGTCTCGGTCTCCCGGACCACCGTCGCCGGGACGGTCCCCGCGACGATCTTGCAGAACAGGCAGTCGGCCTGCGGTTCCCCGGCCATTGCTTCGCCTTCCGTGGGTGACGCGGGCGGTGCGCCGACGTCGACGTTGATCAGCTCCGGCATCGTATCCGCCGACGCCCGGGCCAGGGCCCGCCTTTCGGGCACGGCGGCTCTCCGGGACCGGCGCCTTTCAGGACCAGCGGCCGGTCCGGGCCAGCAGCACGGCCGCCGCCGCGGTGCCGGCGGTGGAGGTCCGCAGCACCGAGGGGCCCAGCCGGAAGGGCCGGGCGCCCGCCTCCGCGAAGACGGCCAGCTCCTCGGGGGAGACCCCGCCCTCGGGGCCGACCACCAGGACGATGGAGCCCTTGGCCGGGAGCTCGGCGGTGGCGAGGGCTCCCGACGGGTGGGCGCGGTCCTCGTGCAGGACCACCGCGAGGTCCGCCTCGGCGAGCAGCGCGGCGACCTGCTTGGTGCTCATCGCCTCGGCCACCTCCGGGAAGCGGACCCGGCGCGACTGCTTGCCCGCCTCGCGGGCGGTACTGCGCCACTTGGCCAGGGACTTGGCGCCGCGGTCGCCGCGCCACTGGGTGATGCAGCGCGCGGCCTGCCAGGGCACGATCGCATCGACGCCGGTCTCGGTCATGGTCTCCACGGCCAGCTCGCCGCGGTCGCCCTTCGGCAGGGCCTGGACCACGGTGATCCGCACCTCGGGCTCCGGCTCGTGGCCGGTGGCGCAGACCGCCACCGTCAGCCGGTCCTTGCCCTCGGCCGCCTCCACGACGGCCTCGGCCCATGCGCCGCGGCCGTCGGTGAGGACCACCGCCTCGCCCGGGTTCAGCCGCTTCACGGAGACCGCGTGCCGGCCCTCGGGGCCGTCCAGGACGAACCGGGGCCCGGCGGGCACCTCCTCGACCACGAACACGGGGGCGGTCATGACGTACTCCTCTTCTGCATGTCGTTCAACGCGCTCTGCGCCTCGGCGAGTTCCGCGGCCAGCACCTCCACCAGCCCGCCCGCCGGCAGCGCCCGCGCCAGCCGGTGCCCCTGGCCGGCCCACAGGGCCATGCCCTGCGGGTCGCCGGCCGCGGCGGCCGCCTTGCGCAGGCCCGCGGTCATGTGGTGGATCTGCGGGTACGCGGCCGGGGCGTAGGGGCCGTGCTCCCGCATGAACCGGTTCACCAGGCCCCGGGCCGGGCGCCCGGAGAACGCCCTGGTCAGCTCGGTGTGCGGGAACATCGGGTCGGTGAGCGCCTTCTTGTGCAGCGGGTGCGCGCCCGACTCGGGGCAGGGGAGGAACGCCGTGCCGAGCTGGGCCGCCTCCGCGCCGGCCGCCAGCAGCGCCGCGATCTGCGAGCCGCGCATCAGCCCGCCCGCCGCGATGATCGGAAGGGCCACCGCCTCCCGTACCTGCGCCACGAGCGCGAGCAGCCCGACCCGGGCCGTGCCGTCGGCCTGGGGGTCGTCGCGGTGGGTGCCCTGGTGGCCGCCCGCCTCGACGCCCTGGACGCACACCGCGTCGGCGCCGACCGCCTGGGCGGCGCGGGCCTCGTCCACCGAGGTGACGGTGACGATGCTGTACGTGCCGACCTTGCGCAGGGAGGCGAGGACCGCGGGCGTGGGGCAGCCCATGGTGAACGACACCACCGGGACCGGGTCCTCGATCAGGATCGCGAGCTTGGCGTCGTAGCCGTCGTCGCTGGTGCCGAGGGTGTCCTCCTCGGCCAGGGAGACGTCGTACCAGCCGGCCTCGCCGGCCAGCTGGCCGCGGTAGGCCTCGACGGCGGCCGGGTCGGCGTGCCCGGTCTGCGGCATGAAGAGGTTCACGCCGAACGGGCGGCGGGTGAGCGCACGCAGCCGCTTGACCTCCTGGTACATGCCGTCGGCGGTCTTGTAGCCGCCGGCGAGGAAGCCCAGGGCGCCCGCCTCGCACACGGCGGCGGCCAGCGCCGGGCAGGAGGCGCCGCCCGCCATGGGTGCCTGCACGATCGGGTACCGGGTCAGACCGTTCGCTGCCGAGGACATGCTGTGCATCGTGCCACGTCCCGCCCACGGGGCCGAATCACCGCATTCGCCTGGCATGGTCCCCTTCGGCGTCCGGCCGCAGGCGGCCGGACGCGCCGCGGGCCCGGCCGGGGCATGTCCCCGGACCGGGCCCGCAGCTGCGGTCCTGCGGCTCAGCGGCCGTTGAACGCGTCCTTCAGGCGGCTGAACAGGCCCTGCTGGCCCGGCGCGAACTGGCCCATCGGCCGCTCCTCGCCGCGCAGCTTCGCCAGCTGGCGCAGCAGCTCCTCCTGCTGCGGGTCCAGCTTGGCGGGGGTCTGCACCTCGACGTGGACGATCAGGTCGCCGCGACCGCCGCCGCGCAGGTGCGTCACGCCGCGGCCGTGCAGCGGGATCGACTGGCCGGACTGGGTGCCGGGCCGGATGTCGACCTCCTCCATGCCGTCCAGCGTCTCCAGCGGGCACTTGGTGCCCAGGGCCGCCGCCGTCATGGGGAGGGTCACCGTGCAGTGCAGGTCGTCCCCGCGGCGCTGGAAGACCGGGTGCGGGAGCTCGTGGATCTCCACGTACAGGTCGCCGGCGGGGCCGCCGCCGGGGCCGACCTCGCCCTCGCCCGCGAGCTGGATGCGGGTGCCGTTCTCGACGCCGGCCGGGATCTTGACCGTCAGGCTGCGGCGGGAGCGGACCCGGCCGTCGCCCGCGCACTCGGGGCACGGGGTCGGGACCACGGTGCCGAAGCCCTGGCACTGCGGGCAGGGGCGCGAGGTCATGACCTGGCCCAGGAAGGACCGGGTGACCTGCGAGACCTCACCGCGGCCGCGGCACATGTCGCACGTCTGCGCGGAGGTGCCGGGAGCGGCCCCCTCGCCGGAGCAGGTGGTGCAGACGACGGCGGTGTCGACCTGGATGTCCTTGGTCGTGCCGAAGGCGGCCTCGTCCAGCTCGAGGTCGAGGCGGATCATGGCGTCCTGGCCGCGGCGGGTGCGCGAGCGCGGGCCGCGCTGTGCCGCCTGGCCGAAGAAGGCGTCCATGATGTCCGAGAAGTTGCCGAAGCCGCCGGCGCCGAAGCCGCCCGCGCCCGCGCCGCCCGAGGAGGACAGCGGGTCGCCGCCGAGGTCGTAGACCTGCTTCTTCTGCGGGTCCGAGAGGACCTCGTAGGCCGCGTTGATCTCCTTGAAGCGCTCCTGCGTCTTCGGGTCCGGGTTCACGTCCGGGTGGAGTTCGCGCGCGAGGCGGCGGAAGGCCTTCTTGATCTCGTCCTGCGATGCGTCGCGGCGCACGCCGAGTACGGCGTAGTAGTCCGTGGCCACTTACGACTCCGCCAGGATCTGTCCGACGTAACGTGCCACTGCGCGTACCGCTCCCATCGTTCCGGGGTAGTCCATGCGGGTCGGTCCGACCACGCCGAGTTTGGCGACAGTTTCGCCGCCCGAACCGTAGCCGACCGACACGACGGACGTGGAGTTCAGTCCCTCGTAGGCATTCTCATGCCCGATCCGTAC
Source organism: Streptomyces sp. NPDC046866 (assembly GCF_040704625.1). Classification (NCBI taxonomy): domain Bacteria; kingdom Bacillati; phylum Actinomycetota; class Actinomycetes; order Kitasatosporales; family Streptomycetaceae; genus Streptomyces; species Streptomyces sp. NPDC046866. The sequence continues at coordinate 29,851 of NZ_JBEYXN010000009.1, read as the reverse complement.
GGCCATGCCCGATTCGTTGGCCTCGCCGAGCAGCTTGAGGAGCACGACCTGCTCCTCCAGCGCCTCGAGCACCGGCCTGATCGTCAGGGGAAAATCGTGCCCGGAGCGCGTCAGATTGGCGGTGCCGCCGATCATCAGGCGCTCCTCGGCCTCCTCGGCCAGGGTCTCCAGCAGCGTCGACAGCACGGTCGACACCGTCGGCCGGTCCTCGGGCTCGAACGACTCTGGCAGGTCCTGCACCAGCTGCGGGACGTCGGTGAACCGGCGGCCCACCACGCGGCTGTTGAGCCGCGCCCGCAGATCGGCCAGCGAGGCCTCGCCGAACGGCAGCTGGCAGTCGACGAGCCGCTGCTCGACCCGGCCCGTGTCCGTGATCAGCACGAGCATCAGGCGGGCGGGTGCCAGCGCGAGCAGCTCGACGTGCCGGACGGTGGAGCGGGTCAGCGAGGGGTACTGGACGATCGCGACCTGCCGGGTCAGCTGCGCGAGCAGCCGCACCGTGCGGCCGACGACGTCGTCGAGGTCGACGGCCCCGTCGAGGAAGTTCTGGATGGCCCGGCGCTCGGGCGTCGACAGCGGCTTGACGCCGGCGAGCCTGTCGACGAAGAGCCGGTAGCCCTTGTCCGTGGGGATGCGCCCGGCACTGGTGTGGGGCTGGGCGATGTACCCCTCCTCCTCCAGCACCGCCATGTCGTTGCGCACGGTGGCCGGCGAGACTCCCAGTCGGTGCCGCTCGGTCAGCGCCTTGGAGCCGACCGGCTCCTCCGTCCCGACATAGTCCTGGACAATGGCGCGCAGCACCTCGAGTCTGCGTTCGCTGAGCATCGCGTGCACACCTCCAGCTGTGATGCGGGTCGTCGTGGTGATCGTCCGTGGCGTCTGGCACTCGGGTCGCACGAGTGCCAGAGAACCCCCGGTCAGTGTACGGCCGGGTAGTACACGGCTAGCAAGGGCGGCCCGCCAGGTGACCTTGCCAGGTAGCGTCGCGGCATGGACGTACGTTGGGAAGAGGCCGGGTGGGAGCGGTTGACGCGGCGGACCGGCCGCAGACGCCTCCCGGTGTGGGATTGCACGGTGGGACTGGTGGTCGGCGACGATTCCGTCCTCGTGGTCGACCCGGGTTCGAGCCTCCGGGAGGGGGCTCGGGTACGGGCCGAGGCGGAGCGGCTGACGGGCCGGCGCGTGACCCATATCGCATTCACCCACGGCCATTTCGATCACGTCCTGGCCGGGGCCGCGTTCTCCGGGGCCGAGGTGTACGGGGCCGTCGGCCTGGACGCCGAGCTCCTCGCGGGCGGCGACGGGCTGCGCAGGGACGCGGTGCGCCACGGCCTGGACCCGGCGGAGGCCGCCGAGGCCGCCGACCTGCTCGTGCCGCCGCGGCACCTGGTGTCGGGCGAATGGACGCTGGAACTGGGCGGAGTGCAGGCGCTGCTGGCCAACGTGGGCCCCGGCCACACCGGGTACGACCTGGCCGTCTTCGTGCCGGGCGAGCGGGAGACGGTGTTCTGCGGGGACCTGGTGGAGGAGTCGGGCGAGCCCCAGGCGGGGCCCGACGCGGTGCCGGGGCAGTGGCCGGCGGCCCTGGACCGGCTGCTGGCGCTCGGCGGGGAGGACGCCCTGTACGTGCCGGGGCACGGGGCGGTGGTGGACGCGGCGTTCGTGCGTGCGCAACGCGACACACTGTCGGCGCGTTTCGGCGTGTCGGGCGTCTGAGCGCGCCGGCTCTCCTAAGGTCGGCCGGATGCGTGAGTACTCCCCCGACCTGACCCCGCCGTGGAAGCGCGCCAAGGCCGTGCCCGTGCCCGAGGTGCCGGCCGAGCCCGACCTGGTGGTCGAGGTGGCGGGTACGGACTTCTGCGGGGCCGTGGTGGGCTGCGAGGCGGGCGCGGTGACGCTGGAGGACCGCTTCGGCAAGCGGCGGGTCTTCCCGCTCCAGCCGGGCGGGTTCCTGCTGGAGGGGGCCGCGGTGACCCTCGTACGGCCCCCGCGGACCCCGGCCGGGCCGGCCGGGCCGCAGCGCACGGCGTCGGGCTCGATCGCCGTGCCCGGGGCGCGGGCGCGGGTGGCGCGGGCCGGGCGGATCTACGTGGAGGGGCGGCACGACGCCGAGCTGGTCGAGCGGGTCTGGGGCGACGACCTGCGGATCGAGGGGGTCGTGGTGGAGTACCTGGAGGGCGTCGACGACCTCCCGTCGATCGTCGAGGCCTTCGCCCCCGGCCCGGACGCCCGCCTGGGCGTGCTGGTGGACCACCTGGTCCCCGGCTCCAAGGAGTCCCGCATCGCCGCGGCGGTCTCCTCGGAGCACGTGCTGGTGGTGGGCCACCCGTACGTGGACGTCTGGCAGGCCGTGAAGCCGGCCGCGCTCGGCATCCGGGCCTGGCCCGAGGTCCCTCGGGGCCAGGACTGGAAGAAGGGCGTCTGCCGGGCGCTGGGCTGGCCGGAGAACACGGGGGCCGCCTGGCGGCACATCCTGTCCCGGGTGACCTCGTACCGCGACCTGGAGCCCCCGCTGCTGGGCGCGGTGGAACACCTGATCGACCACGTCACGGCCTGACGCCGCCGCTGCCGCTGCCGCTGCGCGGAGCCAGTCCCCTCCCCGCCCCTTCCCGAAACCGGGGGCTCCGCCCCCGGACCCTCCCCCAGCTACCGCTGGGGGTACCCCAGCGCCTCAAACGCCGGCGGGGCTGGAATTGCCGCGCAGCGGCACGATCCAGCCCGCGCGGCGTTTGAGCGCACCGGGCGCGAAGCGCACGGAACGGGGTCCGGGGCGTCGGCCCCGGTTTCGGGAAGGGGCGGGTAGGGGAAGCGGCTCCGCGCAGCGGCAGCGGCAGCGGCAGCGGCAGCGGCAGCGGCAGCGGCAGCGGCAGCGGTCAGTCGACCAGGTCGCGGACCACGGCGTCGGCGAGGAGCCGGCCGCGGAGGGTGAGGACGGCGCGGCCGTCCGCGTAGGGGCCCGGCTCCAGCAGGCCGTCCTGCAGCGCACGGCGGGACGCCGCCAGCCCGGCCGGAGCCAGCAGGGACAGCGGGCAGCCGTCCACCAGCCGAAGCTCCAGCAGGATCCGCTCCACCCGCCGGTCCTCCTCGGACAGCAGCTCACGCCCGGCGCCGGGCGACCGCCCCTCGGACAGCGCGGCCGCGTACGCGCCCGGGTGCTTCACGTTCCACCACCGCACGCCGCCCACGTGGCTGTGCGCCCCGGGACCGGCGCCCCACCAGTCGGCCCCCCGCCAGTACAGCTCGTTGTGCAGGCAGCGCCCGGCCTGCGAGGTGGCCCAGTTGGACACCTCGTACCAGCCGTAGCCCGCCGCGGCGAGCACCTCGTCGGCGATCAGGTACCGGTCGGCGTGGACGTCGTCGTCCGTCATCGGGACCTCGCCGCGCCGGATGCGCCGCGCGAGCTGCGTGCCCTCCTCCACGATCAGCGCGTACGCCGAGACGTGGTCGGGCCCGGCGCCGAGGACGGCGTCCAGCGAGGCCCGCCAGTCGTCGTCCGACTCCCCGGGGGTGCCGTAGATCAGGTCCAGGTTGACGTGCTCGAAGCCGGCCTCCCGGGCCTCGGCGACGCACGCCTCGGGGCGGCCGGGGGTGTGCGTGCGGTCCAGCACCTTCAGCACGTGCTGCTTGGCGCTCTGCATGCCGAAGGAGATCCGGTTGAAGCCGCCGGCGCGCAGCTCCGCGAGGTAGGCGGGGTCCACGGACTCCGGGTTGGCCTCGGTGGTGATCTCGGCGTCGTCGGCGAGCCCGAACTCGTCGCGGATCGCCGCGAGCATGCGGACCAGGTGCGCGGCGGGCAGCAGCGTGGGGGTGCCGCCGCCGACGAACACGGTGCGCACGCTGCGCGGGTCGTCGCCGAGGACCTTGCGGGCGAGGCGGACCTCGTCGATCAGGGTGTCGGCGTAGTTGTCGCGGGAGGCGAGCACACCGCCGGTGCCCCGCAGCTCGGTGGCCGTGTAGGTGTTGAAGTCGCAGTACCCGCAGCGCGTGGCGCAGTAGGGGACGTGCAGGTAGAAGCCGAGGGGCCGGTCCCCTGCGCCCGCCAGGGCGTGCGAGGGCAGGGCGCCGTCCTCGGGCATGGGGTCACCGTCGGGCAGGGCGGAAGGCATGCCACCATTGTCCCGCACGCCGCCCGGGGCCCCGGCCGCCGGAGCCCGCCCGGGCCCTTGCCGGGGGCGCCGCGGCCGGCGGCGCCCCGGGCCGCGGGGCCCGGGCACCGCCGCCGTGCAGGGGTCACGCCTCGCGGGCGCCCTCGTACATCTCGTCGATCAGGTGCTTGAACTCACGCTCGACCACCGGCCGCTTCAGCTTCAGGCTGGGGGTGAGGTCGCCGTGCTCGACGTCGAGGTCGCGGGGCAGGATCCGGAACTTCTTGATGGTCTGCCAGCGCTGGAGGCCCTCGTTGAGGGTCTGTACGTACGTCTCGACGAGCCGGTTGGTCTCGGCGGCGGCGAGCACCTCGGCGTAGCTCTTGCCCTCCAGGCCGTGCTCGGCGGCCCAGCCGAGGATGGCGGCCTCGTCGAGGGCGATCAGGGCGGTGCAGAAGTTCCGGTCGGCGCCGTGCACGACGATGCTCGACACGAACGGGCAGATCGCCTTGAACTGGCCCTCGATCTCGGCCGGGGCGACGTACTTGCCGCCGGAGGTCTTGATCAGGTCCTTCTTGCGGTCGGTGATGCGCAGGTATCCGTCGGGCGAGAGCTCGCCGATGTCGCCGGTGTGCAGCCAGCCGTCCTCCTCCAGCACCTCGGCGGTCTTGTCGGGCTGGCCGTGATAGCCCTGCATGATGCCGGGGCCGCGGAGGAGGATCTCGCCGTCGTCGGCGATGCGGACCTCGGTGCCGGGCAGCGGCTTGCCGACGGTGCCGGTGCGGTAGGCCTCGCCGGGGTTGACGAAGGACGCGGCGCTGGACTCGGTGAGGCCGTAGCCCTCCAGGATGTGGACGCCCGCGCCGGAGAAGAAGTAGCCGATCTCCGGGGCGAGGGCCGAGGCGCCCGAGACCGCCGCGCGCAGCCGGCCGCCGAAGGCGTCGCGGAGCTTGGAGTAGACGAGCGCGTCGGCGATCTTGTGCTTGGCGGCGAGGCCGAGGGGGACGCTCGGGTTGCCGGTGCGGCGGTAGTTGTCCTGGGTGGTCCGGGCGTACTCGCGGGCCACGCCGACCGACCACTTGAAGATCTTGTACTTGGCGCCGCCGCCGGCGCGGGCCTTGGCCGCCACGCCGTTGTAGACCTTCTCGAAGATGCGCGGGACGGCCGCCATGTAGGTGGGCTGGACCACCGGAAGGTTCTCGATGATCTTGTCGATGCGGCCGTCGACGGCGGTGACGTGCCCGACCTCGATCTGGCCGGAGGTGAGCACCTTGCCGAAGACGTGGGCGAGCGGCAGCCACAGGTACTGGACGTCGTCGCTGGAGATCATGCCCGTGGCCACGGTGGCCTTGGCCATGTACGACCAGTTGTCGTGCGGCAGGCGGACGCCCTTGGGGCGGCCGGTGGTGCCGGAGGTGTAGATCAGGGTGGCGAGCTGGTCGGAGGTGATGGAGCCGATGCGCTCCTTGACCGCGTCCGGGTGCTTGGCGAGGTACTCCTTGCCGCGCGCCTCGAGTTCGGCGAGGGAGAGCACCCAGCCCTCCGGGTCCCCCTCGGCCGCGACCGCGTCGGCGGCGTCCAGGACGACCACGTGGGCGAGCTCGGGCAGGTCGGCGCGGCGCTCGCGGGCCTTGGCCAGCTGGGCGGCGTCCTCGGCGATCAGCACGCGGCTGGCGGAGTCGGAGAGGATGAACGCCGACTCCTCGGCGTTGGTGCTGGGGTAGATGGTGGTGACGGCGCCGCCCGCGCACATCACGCCCAGGTCGGAGAGGATCCACTCGACGCGGGTGTTGGAGGCGAGCGCGACCCGCTGCTCGGGCTCCAGGCCGAGGTCGATCAGTCCGGCGGCGATGGCGAAGACCCGCTCGGCCGCCTGGCCCCAGCTCAGCGACTTCCAGTCGTCCGGTCCGCTGCCGGAGGCGGCGGGCACCGGGTACCGGTAGGCCTCGTTGTCCGGCGTGGCGGCGACACGCTCAAGGAAGAGGGCCGCCACGGTGGGCGGACGGTTCTCGATCAGGGTCTGTGTGTCGCTCACGGACGTCCTCCGGACCACGCGGCAGGGCCTGCCGCCCTAGTGGGGGGACGGCGGCTTCCAACAGGGCTTGCAACCAGGGGTTGTAACTGGCGAGTAACCAAACGGGTAGTGATCAGGGTAGGGCGCCTCCGGCTGACGCGTAAGAGCCCTTGAGCCGCCGATTCATAACGAAACAGGCCCCCGCGGCGCTGCGCGGGGGCCTGTTCCGCCTGCCGTGCACGGCAGGCGGCTACGGACGGCTACTTCTTCTTCGCGCCCGATTCGTCACTCGACAGGACGGCGATGAAGGCGTCCTGCGGGACCTCCACCGAGCCGACCATCTTCATGCGCTTCTTGCCTTCCTTCTGCTTCTCCAGCAGCTTCCGCTTGCGGGAGATGTCACCGCCGTAGCACTTGGCGAGGACGTCCTTGCGGATGGCGCGGATGGTCTCGCGGGCGATGACGCGGGAGCCGATCGCCGCCTGGACCGGCACCTCGAAGGCCTGCCGCGGGATCAGCTCGCGCAGCTTGGCCACCAGGCGCACGCCGTACGCGTACGCGGCGTCCTTGTGGGTGATGGCGGAGAAGGCGTCGACCTTGTCGCCGTGGAGCAGGATGTCCACCTTGACCAGGCTGGAGGACTGCTCGCCGGTGGGCTCGTAGTCCAGGGAGGCGTAGCCGCGGGTCTTGGACTTCAGCTGGTCGAAGAAGTCGAAGACGATCTCGGCGAGGGGCAGCGTGTAGCGGATCTCGACGCGGTCCTCGGAGAGGTAGTCCATGCCGAGCAGGGTGCCGCGGCGGTTCTGGCACAGCTCCATGATCGAGCCGATGAACTCGGTCGGGGCGAGGATCGTGGCGCGCACGACCGGCTCGAACACGTCCGAGATCTTGCCCTCGGGGAACTCGCTCGGGTTGGTGACCGTGATCTCCTTGCCGTCCTCCAGGACGACCCGGTAGACGACGTTCGGCGCGGTGGCGATCAGGTCGAGGCCGAACTCGCGCTCCAGGCGCTCGCGGATCACGTCCAGGTGCAGCAGGCCGAGGAAGCCGACGCGGAAGCCGAAGCCGAGGGCGGCGGAGGTCTCCGGCTCGTACACCAGGGCGGCGTCGTTGAGCTGGAGCTTGTCCAGCGCGTCGCGCAGCTCGGGGTAGTCGGAGCCGTCCAGCGGGTACAGGCCCGAGAACACCATGGGCTTGGGGTCCTTGTAGCCGCCCAGCGCCTCGGTGGCGCCGCCCGTCATCTGGGTGATGGTGTCGCCGACCTTGGACTGGCGGACGTCCTTCACACCGGTGATCAGGTAGCCCACCTCGCCGACCGAGAGGCCGTCGGCCGGCAGCATCTCGGGCGAGTTGCAGCCGATCTCCAGCAGCTCGTGCGTGGCGTTGGTGGACATCATCCGGATGCGCTCGCGCTTGTTGAGCGTGCCGTCGACCACACGGACGTACGTGACGACGCCGCGGTACGAGTCGTAGACGGAGTCGAAGATCATCGCGCGGGCGGGGGCGTCCTTGACGCCGACCGGCGCCGGGACCTCCTGCACCACGCGGTCGAGCAGCGCGTCCACGCCCATGCCGGTCTTGGCGGAGACCCGCAGCACGTCGTCGGGGTCGCAGCCGACCAGGTTCGCCAGCTCCTCGGCGAACTTCTCCGGCTGGGCGGCCGGGAGGTCGATCTTGTTGAGGACCGGGACGATGGTGAGGTCGTTCTCCATCGCCAGGTAGAGGTTGGCGAGGGTCTGGGCCTCGATGCCCTGGGCGGCGTCCACCAGGAGGATCGTGCCCTCGCACGCGGCGAGGGAGCGGGAGACCTCGTAGGTGAAGTCGACGTGCCCCGGGGTGTCGATCATGTTGAGGATGTGCGTCTTGCCCACGCCGTCGCCCGTGGTGGGGGCCCAGGGCAGACGGACCGCCTGGGACTTGATCGTGATGCCGCGCTCACGCTCGATGTCCATGCGGTCCAGGTACTGGGCGCGCATCTGCCGCTGGTCGACGACGCCGGTCAGCTGGAGCATCCGGTCGGCAAGCGTCGACTTGCCGTGGTCGATGTGCGCGATGATGCAGAAGTTGCGGATCAGCGCCGGGTCGGTACGGCTCGGCTCGGGCACGTTGCTGGGGATGGCGGGCACGCAGTGTCCTGATTCTCGGGTCGCAGTCTGAAGCGTTGGCTGAGCGTCGGTCTGTGCGACAGGCGGATCTGTACGCAGACTCCCATGGTCCCATGGACGCAGGGATGCGCTCGGTTTGGGCCGGTCGAAGCGTGCCTGGTAGCCTGGGTGGCTGTGTCTCGCATGCCCTCTCAGCAGACGGGACACGTCCGGAAAAAACTCTGAACCTGAAAAGGCTCTTTCGTGGCGAACATCAAGTCCCAGATCAAGCGGAACAAGACCAACGAGAAGGCTCGCCTTCGCAACAAGTCGGTCAAGTCCGAGCTGCGCACCTTCATCCGCAAGGCCAACGAGGCCATCCTCGCCGGCGACGCGGAGAAGGCCACCGCTGCGGTCCGCCTGGCTTCCAAGAAGCTGGACAAGGCCGTCTCGAAGGGTGTCATCCACAAGAACGCCGCCGCCAACAAGAAGTCGGCGCTGGCCTCCAAGGTTGCCTCCGTCTGAGGTTCCGCACTCGATGTGATCGCCGGGACGGACCAAGCGGGCCCTCTCATCCGCTCCTGACCGGCACCCCGCGCCGCACGCGGCCTGCGTTCGCCACGCGGGTGCGGCGCACACAGCAGTGACCGAAGGCCCCGGCCTCCACCCTTCCCCAGGGTGGCGGCCGGGGCCTTCGGCATACCCCGAACGCCACTGCGCGCATGCGGCGCCCGGTGCCCACCCGCACCCTGGGTGCCATGCGCACCAGGGGCCGCACCCGAGGCGGGATTCCGCGCTGGGGATGGCTGCTCAGCGGCATGGGCCTGCTGATCGCCCTGGCAGTCGCCGTCGCCGGGATCACGCTCGCCGCACGCGACGAGGGCGGCGGCGAGCTGTTCCTCCAGCCGGCGTCCAGCCTCGGCCCCGACCCCTTCTCCACATACGCCGCCACGGCGTGGCCCTCCGCCCCGGCCCCTTCCGACTCCGGCGACATGGCAGCACCGAGCCGCTCCCCCGCGCCGGTCGCATCGCCGACCGGCCCGGCTCCGACCGCCACCAGGACCGCGATCGCCTTGGACGCCCGCCGGCAGGCCGAGGTGGGCGGGCTGGCCCGGTGCATCGGGCAGCTGACCCTCAAGGACCTGAGCAGCGGGCAGCAGACCGGCCCGATCCGGCAGGGCGGGCAGGTCGTTCAGGAGCCCGCTGCCGATTCGGCAGGGTGGGTCAGTCCGCTGATCGTCCTCGGCGTGGTGGGCGCGCTCATCGGGGTCAGTGGGCAGGTGCTGCTCTGGCGGGAGCACCGGCGCGGCCGGGCCGCCGTGCGGGCCCGGCTGTCGGCGGTGGCGGTCAGTACGCGGGCCGGCGGGGGCGGGCTGCGCGGGCTACGGCCACGACGGCCTTCTCCAGGGCGTACTCGGGGTCGTCACCGCCGCCCTTGACACCCGCGTCGGCCTCCGCGACCGCGCGCAGGGCGTCGGCGACGCCGTCCGCCGACCAGCCGCGCATCTGCTGGCGGACCCGGTCGATCTTCCACGGGGGCATGCCGAGGTCGCGGGCGAGGTCGCCGGGCCGGGCACCGCGGGGCGCGGAGGCCAGCTTGCCGATCGCCCGGACCGCCTGGGCCAGCGCGCTGGTGATCAGGACGGGGGCCACGCCGGTCGCCAGGGACCAGCGCAGGGCTTCGAGGGCCTCCGCCGCCCGGCCCTCGACGGCCCGGTCGGCGACGGTGAAGCTGGAGGCCTCGGCCCGGCCGGTGTAGTAGCGGCCGACCACCGCCTCGTCGATGGTGCCCTCGACGTCGGCGCAGAGCTGCGCCACCGCGCTGGCCAGCTCCCGCAGGTCGCTGCCGATCGCGTCGACCAGCGCCTGGCAGGCCTCCGGGGTCGCGGAGCGGCCCGCCGTGCGGAACTCGCCGCGGACGAACGCCAGCCGGTCCGCGGCCTTGGCCATCTTCGGGCAGGCGATCTCCCGGGCACCCGCCTTGCGGGCCGCGTCCAGCAGGCCCTTGCCCTTGGCGCCGCCCGCGTGGAGGAGCACGAGGACGACGTCCTCGTCGGGCGACGCCAGGTACGCCTTGACGTCCTTGACGGTGTCGGCGGACAGGTCCTGCGCGTTGCGCACGACCAGCACCTTGCGCTCGGAGAACAGCGAGGGACTGGTGAGCTCGGCCAGGGTGCCGGGCTGGAGCTGCTCGGGGTTGAGGTCGCGCACGTCGGTGTCGGGGTCGGCGGCGCGGGCGGCCGCGACCACCTCCCGTACGGCGCGGTCGAGCAGCAGGTCCTCCTGCCCCACCGCCAGGGTGAGCGGGGCGAGCGGATCGTCGGTGGTGTTCTTCCTGGTGGCCATCGCCCCCAGGATCCCACGCCGCACCGACAGTCCCCCGCGCCGCGTACCGGAGAATGGTCGGGTGAACCTGCGACATGTACTGGTGCTGCCCGACCGCGACGCCGCCGAGGAGGTGGCCGGGGAGGTCGTCGACCGCTTCGGCCTGCCGGAGGAGCCGCAGTTGGTCCGCGACGCCCTGGCCGGCGAGGACGACGCCGAGGACGCCCAGTGGCTGGTGGTCGTCGAGGATCCCGGCGGGCGGCTCGACGCAACGGAGCTGGACGGCCTCGCCGCCGCGTACGAAGGCTGGCTGGAGGCCCCGTAGGACCTCCCGGGCCCGTCTCAGGCCTTGTGGACGATCTGCACGTCGAGGGTGACGTCCACGCCGGAGCCGATCGCCGCGATCCCGTTCGCCAGCACGGACTGCCAGTCCAGGGCGAAGTCCTCGCGGTGGAGTTCGGCGGAGGCCCGGCAGGCGGCGCGCGGCTCGCCCTCCAGCCCCGTGCCCTGGCCCAGGTACTCGGTGTCCAGGGTCACCGAGCGGCTGGTGCCGTGCAGCGTCAGCGCGCCCGCGACGGCCCAGCGGCTGCCGCTGCGGTGGATGAACCGCTCGCTGTAGAACTCCACGGTCGGGTAGCGGGCGGCGTCCAGGAAGTCCGCCGAGCGCAGGTGGTCGTCGCGCATCCGCAGCCCGGTGTCGATGCTCGCCGCATCGATGATCACGTGCATGGAGGAGTCCTCCATGCGGTCGGCTATCCGCACCGCGCCGGCGAAGGTGTTGAACCGGCCCCGGATCCGGGCGAAGCCGATGTGCCGGGCCGTGAAGGCGATCGACGAGTGCGCCGGGTCGAGCTCCCAGTGGCCGGGCTGCGGCAGCAGCGGCGGCTCCACCGCATCGAGGATGATCTCGGCGGTACCGGGCTGCGCCGCATCGCCCACGATCGTCGCGCCGTGGAAGGGCGCGAAGCCCTCGGCGGTGACGGTGAGCCGGTACTCGCCCTCCGGGACGGCCGCGGTGAAGCCGCCGTACGGGTCGGTCTCGCCGCCGACGATGCGCCGGCCGATCGGGTCGGTCACCTCGAACGCCGCCTGCCGGACCGGCTGGTGGACGGTGTCCAGGACCCGACAGCTGAGCAGGCGCGCCGTATGAGGGAGGGTCAGGGTCGCGGATGTCTGCGAGCCGGCGCTTCCGGCCGTCTCCGTCCCCCGTCTGCGACCGAACATGGTTGATGCACCCCCGTGCTGAATGGACTGTTTGCCCTGTGGCGAGAACGCATTCGATCATGCTGTCGAGTCGGGGGCAAACAGAGGGGCCCCGCCCCCTATGGGCGTGTCGCCGCCTTCGTCCCGACGGGACGCCCCGCAGGCCCGGACCGCTTCCCGTGACGGCGATCGAGCCGTCGCTGTCGGTACGCAGGACGGCCGCGCCGAGTGAGCGCAGCCGCGCGAGCGTACCCGCGGCGGGGTGGCCGTAGCGGTTGCCCTCACCCACCGGGACGATCGCCAGCCGCGGCCGGATCCGGGCCTGCAGCGCCGGGTCCTGGTGCGCCGAGCCGTGGTGGGCCACCTTGAGCACATCGACCGGCCCGAGGTCCGGATAAGCCGTCAACAGGGCCTGCTGGGACGGTGGTTCGAGATCGCCGAGCAGCAGCAGGGTCAGGCCGCCCGTGCGGACCAGCAGGGCCACACTGGCGTCGTTGGGCCCCTCGGGCCGCGGGCCGTCGGGCGGCGGCCACAGCACCCGCCATTCCAGCGGCCCCGCCCGGCGCCGCTCCCCCGCCGTGGCCGGCGCGACGGGCACCCCGGCGGCCGCCGCGGTCCGCCGGACGAACCGGGCCTGCCCGGCGGGCTCTTCCAGCGTGGTGGTCTGGATCACCCCGACGGCTCGGCCCCGCAGCACCCCGGCCAGGCCCCCCACGTGGTCGGCATGGAAATGGGTCAGCAGGAGCAGCGGCACCCGGCGCACCCCCAGGCTGCGCAGGCACGCGTCCACCGGCTCCGGCTCGGGGCCCGCGTCCACCACCACGGCGGCGCCCGGCCCGGCGGCGAGCACGGCGGCATCGCCCTGGCCCACGGCGCACTGGACGTAGCTCCAGTCGGGCGGAGGCCAGCCGGTGAGCGTACGGGTGAGCTGCGGCGGCCGCAGCACCGCCAGGAGCAGCAGCACCACCAGCGCCGCGCACACCCACGGCCGGCCCCGGATCCGCGGGCCGAGGCCGACGGCGGCGGCGGTCGCCGCGGCCAGCAGCAGCCCCCCGGTGAGCCCGCCCGGCCAGGGCGCCTCCGCCCCGGGCAGCCGCGCCCCGCCCCGGGCCACGGCGGCGATCCACCCGGCCGGCACCGCCGCACAGCGGGCGAGCAGTTCTGCGGCCGGCATGCACAGCGGGGCCACCGTGAGGACCGCGAAGCCGAGCACGGTCGCGGGACCCGCCGCGAGCTCCGCCAGCAGGTTGCACGGCACGGCGACCAGGCTGATGCGCGCCGACAGCACCGCGACCACCGGGGCGCACACCGCCTGGGCGGCCGCGGCGGCCCCCAGCGCGTCCGCGAACCGCGGCCGCACACCGCGCCGCCGCACAGCGGCGCTCCACCGCGGGGCGAGGGTCAGCAGGGAACCGGTCGCCAGCACGGAGAGCAGGAACCCCGGGCTCCGGGCCAGCCACGGATCGTGGAGCACCAGCAGCAGCACGGCGGCGGCCAGGGCGGGGAGCAGGGATCTGCGCCGGCCGGTGGCGAGGGCCAGCAGGCCGACGCCCCCGCACGCCGCGGCCCGCAGCACGCTCGGGTCGGGCCGGCAGACGACCACGAAGCCGAGGGTCAGCACCGCGCCGGCGAGAGCGGTCGCCCGCAGGGACAGGCCCAGTCGCGGCGCGAGGCCGCGGCGCTCGGCGTGCTGCGCGCGGGCCGGCGGCCCGATGAGCAGGAACAGCACCACGGTCAGGTTGGACCCGGAGACGGCCAGCAGGTGCAGCAGGTCGGTGGCCCGGAACGCCGCGTCCAGGTCGGGCGGCACCCGGGAGGTGTCCCCGACCACCAGCGCCGGCAGCAGGGCCCGGGCGTCGGGCGCCAGGCCCTCGGTGGCCCGGCGCAGCCCGACCCGCAGCCGCCCGGCGAGCCGCTGGACGGCATTCGGGCCGCCGGTCACCCGCGGCGGGGCCTGCCCGGCGGGCCGCAGCAGCGCCACGGCCCGCTCCCCGGCCCGGCCGGGGGCCAGCCGGGCCTCGACCGCCACGCGGGTGGAGGGCAGCAGCCCGGACCACTGCGGATCGGCGAGCACCCGCACCGGGGTCGCGACCCGCATCCGGCCGCCGCCGGGCAGCCCCACCCGGGTCACCACCGCGTCCAGCACCACGGCGGGCGGCCCGCTGCCGCCGCGGGTGCTCCGCGCGTCGGAGGCGATGGTGAGCTCGGCGACGACCCGGGCGTGCTCCCGGGCCAGCCCCGCCACCGGCCCGGCACGCTCCTCGGCCCGGGCCATCCCCGCCACCGCGGCCGCGCCGGCCGCGCACAGCAGGGCCAGGGCCGCGGCCGTCCCGGCCCGCCACAGCCGCTCGGGCCGGCGGCACCCCGCCAGGAGCAGCAGCCCGGCTGCCGCAACGCCGAACCCCGCCGCGGCCGCGGTCCACCCGGCCGGCGCGTCGAGCGCGGCCGCGGCCGCCGCCCAGGCGGCCAGCGCCGGCACCACCAGCCGCAGGTCCGCCGGCCCCCGCTCCTCACTCCGGTTCACGGCCGCACCAGCTTGCGCAGGTCGGCGAAGCGCCGCTCGCCGATGCCGTCGATCTGCCGGAGCTCCTCCACGGACCGGAAGCCGCCGCGGGCGGTCCGGTACTCCACGATGTGCTGCGCCAGCACCGGCCCGACCCCGGGCAGCGCGTCCAGCTGCTCCACGGTGGCCGAACCGAGGCTCAGCGGCCCGGAACCGGGCCCGGCCGCACCCGGCGCGGGCGGCGGCGCCGGGCCTCCGACCACCACCTGCTCGCCGTCGACCAGCACCCGGGCCCGGTTGAGCCCGGTGGTGTCCGTGCCGGGCGGCACTCCCCCGGCGGCGGCGAGCGCGTCCTCCACCCGCGATCCGGCGGGCAGCCGCCGCACCCCGGGCTCACGGACCTTGCCGCTGACGTCCACCACGATCCGGGACCCGGCGGGCGGCCCGCCGACGGGCCCCGGAGCCGAAGCCGGAGCCGGGCCCACCACCGCGGGCGCGGTCACCGGCTGCGGCCGGGCCGACCAGTACTGCTGCACCCCGAGGACGACCGCCGCGCCCAGCACCACCGCCACGGCGGCGACCGCCCGCGGCTGCACCGCCACCCGCGCCTGCACCCACACCGGCAACCGCTCCCGGACGGAGACCCACCGCCCGGCCGCAGGCCCCGCCGCCGCGGACCCGAGCTCCCGCCCGGCACCGGAAGCGGGGGCGACGGCCTCACCCGCGGACCCGCCCGGGGCGGCCCCCGCTGCGCGGTGGGCGGCGCCGGACCCTCCGGCCCCGAGGGATGCGGCGCCGTAACCCATCGGATTCTCCGGCGGAGTCCTCGACAGCCGGGCTCCCGCCCCCGGCGGTGACCCCGCCGCCGAACCCGCCTCGGCCTCCGCGGACGGGCCCGGCGCAGGGCCTGCTCGCCCCGCCCCCGGCGGCGGGCCGCCGCCCAGGAGAGCTTCGGCCCTGCGGCGGAGGACCTCCGGGTCGGGGGAGTCGGCGGTGCGGCGGGGGCTGCCGGCGCGGCGCAGGCGGCCGTCCGAGGGGCGGGGGCGGCCCGGGCCGCTGCCCGCTCCCGCCCGGTGCGACGTGCGCGTACGAAGCGTGCTGCGAAGAGTCATGCCACGACGGTAGGGACCGGTCCCGACCCCCGCTCGGACCCCTCAATTCCGGTGGATATCCCCACGGTTGTGGATATCTCCGCCACCCGTTCCGGTGACCGGCCCCGCCCATCGGCCGAGGACCGACCCGGGCAACCGGCAGAGGACCGGCCCCGCCCATCGGCCGAGGACCGACCCGGGCAACCGGCAGGGGATCAGCCGCGGCAACCGGCGTGGCGCGTGGGATCAGCGCGGCGAGACCACCGCCGCCAGCAGGCCCGGCCCGGTGTGCGCGCCGATCACCGCTCCGACCTCGCTCACGTGCAGCTCGACCAGGCCCGGGATGCGCTCGCGCAGCCGCTGCGCCAGCTTCTCCGCCCGTTCCGGCGCCGCCAGGTGGTGCACCGCCACGTCCACGCTCGCCGCCCCGGCCCGCTCCACCGCCAGCTCCTCCAGGCGCGCGATGGCCTTGGACGCCGTCCGCACCTTCTCCAGCATCTCGATGCGCCCGCCGTCCAGCGTGAGCAGCGGCTTCACGGCCAGGGCCGAGCCGAGCAGGGCCTGCGCGGCCCCGATGCGGCCGCCGCGCCGGAGGTAGTCCAGGGTGTCCACGTAGAAGTAGGCCGACATGTCCGCGGCCCGCTTCTCGGCGGCGGCCACGGCCTCGTCGAGGGAGCCGCCGGACTCCGCGGTCTCGGCGGCGGCCAGGGCGCAGAACCCCAGCGCCATGGCGACCATGCCGGTGTCGACCACGCGCACGGGCACGGGCGCCGTCTTCGCCGCCAGCACGGCGGCGTCGTAGGTGCCGGAGAAGTCCGAGGAGAGGTGCAGGCTGACGATGCCGGACGCACCGGCCTCCGCGGCCGCCCGGTAGGCCCGTACGAACTCCTCCGGACCGGGCCGGGAGGTGGTCACCGAGCGGCGCTTCTGCAGGGCCAGGGCCAGGCTGCGCGCCGAGATCTCGGTGCCCTCCTCGAGGGCCTCGTCCCCGAGGACCACGGTCAGCGGGACGGAGGTGATTCCGTGCCGCGCCATGGCCTGGGGGGGCAGGTAGGCCGTGGAATCGGTGACGATCGCGACATGGCGGGACATGAGCCGGAGGTTACCGCCAGAGGGGGCGCCGCGGCAGCCCGACCCCTCCTGCCGCCACCGTCACGCCCCGTTCAGCGCCCCGACACCGACCGCCACCGGACGTCCGCGCCCGGCCGCCCGGCCCTCAGGTCGTCGCCTCGGGCCGCCGGCTCTTCTGCCAGGGGTACTGCGGTGCCGGCGCGGACGGGTCCAAGGCCGGCGTGCCCTGCCCCGACGCCCGGCCGGAACCACCCGCCGCCCCCGGAGCCCGCGAAGCTCCCTGGCCGCCCGGGCCCTCCGGAGCCCCCGCTCCCGGGGCCCCGGCCTCCGCCTCCCACTGCGCCGCAGCAGCGGCCAGGTCGTCGGCGGCGTCCCGCCGGGAGGCCCAGTCCCGCAGCGCGCCGGACTCGACCTCGATCTGCGCCGAAAGGTGTGCCAGGTCGTCGTCGGCGAAGCGGCGGGCCCGCTCCCGGGCCGCCCACCGCAGTGAGTCCGCGGCCTGCGTGATCCTGGCGACCCGCTCCTTCAGCCCGGGCACGGCAGTCGCGACACGCGCCCGGTCCGGCTCCTGCTCCATCCGCCTGAGCTCGTCGTCCAGCTTGTGCCCGTGCGCGCTGAGCTGCCGGAACAGGTCAAGGGACTCCTTCAGGGACGGATCCGTCCGCACGCCCTCGTCCAGGGCCTCCCGCGTCGCCCGCATCGAGGTCCTCAGGTCCAGCCGCAGCTGCGCCAGCGCCCCGCCGACCCCGACCTGGCCGATGCTCTTGGCCTTCAGCGCCGCGTCCTCCACGGTCCGGCGGGCCTGGGTGATCGTCCGGTCGACGCCGCGCTTCGCCGCGCCCACCGCCTTCGCCGTGGCCCACACCCCCAGTCCCAGGACGGCGAACAGCATCACCAGGGCAAAGATGATGATCAACACGCCAGCCTCCACGAGGCCCCCTTCCCCTGCCGATTCCCTCCCCTCCACCGTAAACGCCACGGGCAGGCCGGGGGTTCCAAACGAACCCCCAACCTGCCCGTACGGGAAGACCCCTACAGCGCCGGCACAGCGCCGGCGCCCCGCGTCACACGACGATGTTCACCAGCTTCGGCGCGCGGACGATCACCTTGCGGATCTCGGCCCCGCCCAGCGCCGCCACGACCGCCTCGTCGGCCAGTGCCAGCTGCTCCAGCTCACCCTCGGAGATCGCCGGCGGCACCTCCAGGCGGGCCTTGACCTTGCCCTTGACCTGGACGACGCAGGTCACGGTCTCGTCCACGACGTACGCCGGGTCCGCGACCGGGAAGTCCTGGTGGACCACCGAATCGGTGTGGCCCAGGCGGTGCCACAGCTCCTCCGCGATGTGCGGGGCCAGCGGGGCGACCAGCAGGACCAGCCGCTCGGCGACCGAGCGCTCCAGCGGGCGGCCCGCCTTGGTCAGGAAGTTGTTCAGCTCGGTGATCTTGGCGATGGCGGTGTTGAAGCGCAGGCCCGCCATGTCCGCACCGGCCCCGTCGATCGCCTTGTGCAGCGCGCGCAGGGTGTCCTCGCCGGGCTCGCCGTCGACGACGGTGACGGCGCCCGTCTCCTCGTCCACGATGTTGCGCCACAGCCGCTGCAGCAGCCGGTACTGGCCGACCACGGCACGCGTGTCCCACGGGCGCGAGACGTCCAGCGGGCCCATCGCCATCTCGTACAGGCGCAGCGTGTCCGCGCCGTACTCCTCGCAGATCTCGTCCGGGGTGACGGCGTTCTTCAGGGACTTGCCCATCTTGCCGTGCTCGCGCTTGACCGGCTGGCCCTGGTAGAAGTAGCCGCCGTCGCGCTCCTCGACCTCGGCCGCCGGCACGTAGACGCCGCGTGCGTCGGTGTACGCGTACGCCTGGATCATGCCCTGGTTGAACAGCTTGTGGAACGGCTCCGCCGAGGAGACGTGGCCCAGGTCGAACAGCACCTTCGACCAGAAGCGGGCGTACAGCAGGTGCAGCACCGCGTGCTCGGCGCCGCCCACGTACAGGTCGACGCCGCCGTGCGGCGCGCCCTCGCGCGGGCCCATCCAGTACTGCTCGATCTCCGGGTCGACCAGCGCGGACGCGTTGTGCGGGTCCAGGTAGCGCAGCTCGTACCAGCAGGAGCCGGCCCAGTTCGGCATGGTGTTGGTCTCGCGGCGGTACGAGCGCACGCCGCGCCCGTCGCCCAGGTCCAGCTCGACGTTGACCCAGGCCTCGTTGCGCGACAGCGGGGTCTCCGGCTTGGAGGACGCGTCGTCGGGCTCGAAGGTGCGCGGCGAGTAGTCCTCGACCTCGGGCAGCTCCAGCGGCAGCATCGACTCCGGCAGGGCGTGCGCGACGCCGTCCTCGTCGTAGACGATCGGGAAGGGCTCGCCCCAGTAGCGCTGGCGGCTGAACAGCCAGTCCCGCAGCCGGAAGTTGACGGTGCCCTCGCCGATGCCCCGCTCGGACAGCCAGGCGGTGATGGCGGCCTTCGCCTCGACGACGCCCAGGCCGTCCAGGGAGATGCCCTCGCCGGTGGAGTTGACCAGGGTGCCGTCGTACGAGGTGAAGGCGTCCTCCCACTCGGCCGGGTCGGCGTCGCGGTCGTCGGTGGGCTCCACGACGCAGCGCACCGGCAGCTCGAAGGCCTGCGCGAAGGCGAAGTCGCGGGAGTCGTGCGCGGGTACGGCCATGATGGCGCCGGTGCCGTAGCCCATCAGGACGTAGTCGGCGATGAAGACTGGGACGAGGGCGCCGCTGACCGGGTTGGTCGCGTAGGCGCCGGTGAAGACGCCGGTCTTGTCCTTGGCCTCGGCCTGGCGCTCGACGTCGGACTTGGCGGCGGCCTGCTTGCGGTACGCGTCCACGGCCTCGCCGGGGGTCGCGGCGCCGCCGGTCCACACCTGGTGGGTGCCCTCGGGCCACTCGGCCGGGACGATCTTCTCGACCAGCGGGTGCTCGGGCGCCAGCACCATGTAGGTGGCGCCGAACAGGGTGTCGGGGCGGGTGGTGAAGACGGTGATCGCGTCGTCGCCGACGGCGAAGTCGACACGGGCGCCCTCGGAGCGGCCGATCCAGTTCCGCTGCTGCAGCTTGATGGCCTCGGGCCAGTCCAGCGCGTCCAGGTCGTCCAGCAGCCGGTCGGCGTACGCGGTGATCCGCATGTTCCACTGGCTCAGCCGGGACTTGAAGACCGGGAAGTTGCCGCGCTCGGAGCGGCCGTCCGCGGTGACCTCCTCGTTGGCCAGCACGGTGCCCAGGCCGGGGCACCAGTTGACGGGCGCGTCCGAGGCGTACGCCAGCCGGTACTCGTTCAGGACGTCGGCCCGCTCGGCGGCGGTCAGCGCGTCCCAGGAGCGCCCGCCCGGGACCTCGCGGGAGCCGTCCGCGAACGCGGCGACCAGCTCGGCGATCGGGCGGGCCTTCTTCGCGTCGGTGTCGTACCAGGAGTTGTAGATCTGCAGGAAGATCCACTGGGTCCACTTGTAGTAGTCCGGGTCGATCGTCGCGAAGGACCGGCGCTTGTCATGGCCCAGGCCCAGGCGGCGCAGCTGGGCCTTCATGTTCTCGATGTTCGCCTCGGTGGACACGCGCGGGTGCGTGCCCGTCTGGACGGCGTACTGCTCGGCCGGCAGGCCGAAGGCGTCGAAGCCCAGGGTGTGCAGGACGTTGTGGCCGGTCATCCGCTGGTGGCGGGCGAAGACGTCCGTGGCGATGTAGCCGAGGGGGTGGCCGACGTGCAGGCCCGCACCCGACGGGTACGGGAACATGTCCATGATGAACTTCTTGGGGCGTGCGACGACCTCCGCGTCCCCGGCCAGGTCACCGGTCGGGTTCGGGGCCTCGTAGGTGCCCTGCGCGTCCCATACGTCCTGCCAGCGTGCCTCGATGTCGGCGGCCATGGCAGCCGTGTAACGGTGCGCCTCGGCCGCCTCGGGGGCCGGGGTGTTCGTCTCGCTCATGTTTTCGGAAGCTCCATCGATCGTCTCTGCCGTCTCTGCTCGCTCAAACGAAAAAACCCCTCGCACAGGAGGGGGCGCCGCGCCGATGCCGACCGTCTCGGGGTCGGCACTGATCAGCGCGGCTCGGTAAGCAGAAGGCGTACGGCACGCATGGCGCCAGGGTACCGCAGCGGTCCCGACGGCCGCTCGGTCGTTCCGCACAACGAGAAGAGGGCCACCCGATCCGGGTGGCCCTCTTCCACACTGTGGAGCTAAGGAGAATTGAACTCCTGACCTCCTGCATGCCATGCAGGCGCTCTACCAACTGAGCTATAGCCCCTTGCTTCTCTCTGCCGCCGGGCCCCTTCTCGGTTTCCCTTGCCGGTTCCCCCCTGGCGACACCCAGAACATTACACGGTTCCGGCCCAGGTCCAAAAACGGGTTTCCCGGTGGGACAGATGGGTCCACTTTGTCCGTTTCGCCGCAGTGGGGCCGACCCCGGCTAGGCCCGGGCGAATTGGTAGAAGCGCTTGAGCGTGCAGTGCTCGTCGAGGAGCCGGCCGTAGATCGGCTCGCCCTCCAGCTCGCGGTACGTCTCGATGGGGTCGCCCTTGATGATCAGCGCCCGCGCGCATTCCTCGCACCAGTACTGGTAGTCGGGGTTGACCGGGTCCATGTCCCGCACGATCGGCGTGCCGTTGTTGCACCAGTCGCACCGCCGCCGGTGTGCACCCATCCGTCAGCGACTCCCTCCCGCGTCGGGCCGTCGACTCCCCCTCCGGCCGTCCGATTCTGCCACGCGGGTGCGCGGCAGGTCAGCAAGCGCCCGAGGAACAAACGCAAAGGATCCCGCCCCCTGTTGGGGACGGGATCCTGATTGTGGAGCTAAGGAGAATTGAACTCCTGACCTCCTGCATGCCATGCAGGCGCTCTACCAACTGAGCTATAGCCCCGCTCTCCGCCTCGCTCCCCCGTTTCCGGTGTTCCGCGCTGCGAACAAGAAGAACTCTAGCCTGTGACCACCCGGAAAGTGAAATCCGGGTGGCGGGGCCCCTGAGACGGGCTCAGTCGTCGTCGCCGAGCACCGGTTCCGGCAGCGTGCCGGCGTTGTGCTCCAGCAGGCGCCAGCCGCGCGCGCCCTCGCCCAGGACGGACCAGCAGCAGTTGGAGAGCCCGCCCAGGCTCTCCCAGTCGTGCGCCTCCAGCCCGAGGAGCCGGCCGATGGTCGTGCGGATGGTGCCGCCGTGGCTGACCACGACGAGCGTGCCGCCCTCGGGCAGCAGTCCGGCGTGCTCCAGCACCACCGGGGCGGCCCGGTCCGCGACCTCGGTCTCCAGCTCGCCGCCGCCGCGGCGGACGGGCTCGCCGCGCTTCCAGGCCGCGTACTGCTCGCCGTGCTTGTCGAGGATCTCGTC
Organism: Streptomyces sp. NPDC046866; assembly: GCF_040704625.1. Lineage (NCBI taxonomy): Bacteria > Bacillati > Actinomycetota > Actinomycetes > Kitasatosporales > Streptomycetaceae > Streptomyces > Streptomyces sp. NPDC046866. The sequence goes on along the minus strand of NZ_JBEYXN010000009.1, from coordinate 8,146 downwards.
GTGGGTCAGGCCCTGCCACTCGCCGGCGTACGTCTCGCGCAGCGCGGCGGTGTGCGCGACGGGCAGCCCCGTCACGGAGGCCAGCTCGGCGGCCGTCGCGGAGGCGCGCACCAGGTCGGAGGCGACGATGGCGTCCGGCTTCAGCGAGGCCAGCAGCCGGGCGGCGCGGCGCGCCTGCGCCACACCGGTCTCCGTCAGCGGGATGTCCGTGGAGCCCTGGAAGCGGCGCTCGAGGTTCCACGACGTCTGGCCGTGCCGCCACAGGACGATCTTCCTGCCGGTCCGGGTGCCGGCCGGGGTGCTCGTACCGGCGCTCAGAACAGATCACCGTCCAGGTCGTCGTCGCCCTGGGCCTCGCGCAGCTTCGCGTACTCCTCGGCCTTGCCCTTGGTGAGCTTGGCGTCCTCGGGGAGCTCGATCTCGGGGCAGTCCTTCCACAGGCGCTCCAGCGCGTAGAAGACCCGCTCCTCGCTGTGCTGGACGTGGACGACGATGTCGACGTAGTCGAGCAGGATCCAGCGGGCGTCGCGGTCGCCCTCGCGGCGCACCGGCTTGGCGCCGAGCTCCTTCAGGAGGCGCTCCTCGATCTCGTCGACGATCGACTTGACCTGGCGGTCGTTGGGCGCCGAGGCGAGCAGGAAGGCATCGGTGATCGACAGCACGTCGCTGACGTCGTACGCGATGATGTCGTGCGCGAGCCGGTCGGCCGCCGCCTGGGCGGCGGTGGTGATGAGCTCGATGGAGCGGTCCGTGGCGGTCACTGGCCATGCTTTCGGGTTGGCGGGCAGATCCCTACAAGGGTCTCATGTACCGCCGACGCCGCCCGCGCGGAACGGACCGCGCGGGCGGGCGGGGACGGTCAGGACGGTTTGTAGTCCTTGCCCAGCGTGACCACCACGTCCGCGTTGACCGCGTTCTCGCCCTTCTTGACCGCCGTCTCCGGCAGGCCCAGCGTCTTGGCGACCTCGACGGCCCTGGCGCGCTGGGCGTCGTCCTGGTACGTGATCTGCGTGGCCGGCTGCGTGCGGTCGGCCCTGCCGCCGTCGACGAAGGTGTAGCCGCCGTTGAGCAGCGCGGCCTTCGCCGCCACCTGCGTCTTGTCGTCCCCGGTCGCGTCGCGCAGGCCCACGCGCGGCGCGGAGCCGGCCGGGGCGGCGGTGAAGCTGCCGCCGAGCACCTCCTTGACCACGTTCTTGTTGGCGTCGTCGGTGAGGGTGCCGTCCGGCTTCACCCCGAGCACGTCGGTGCGGTAGCCGGCGGGGCCCTCCTTGGCGTGCTCGCCGAGCCGGGCCAGCAGGGTGCCCAGGCTCTGGGCGTTCAGCGACGGGTCGAGGATCTGGCCCATGCTCTCCACCGTCACGGTGGCCGCCTTCGGGTCGCCGGAGATCTTGCGCAGCACCCCGTAGAGCACCTTGCCGAGCCGGTCCAGCTGCTTGGCCTCGGGCTCGCCCTGGCCGCGGTGCATGGCGTAGGCGACGGCCATGGCCCCGCTGAGGTGCTGCTTGGCGCCCTGGGCCACGGCCGGCGCCTTGACGGCGTCGTCGGCGGGGACGGCGGTGTCGGTGTCGACCTCGATCCCGCCGACCAGCTCGACCAGGTTCTCCAGGAAGGGCGTATCGAGGCGCCAGGTGCCGCCGATGCGGGTGCCGAGCACCGAGTCGAGGGATTCGCGCACGCCGAGGCCGCCTTCCTCGACGGCCTTGCCGAGGGCGGCGGCGCTGCCGTCGTCCTTGGGGACGCCGAGGGCGTTCGGCAGCAGGACGGTGGCGCCCTTCTGCGTGGTCACGTTGTCCACGAGCAGCAGGGTGGAGGTGCCGCCCTTCTTGGTGTTGTGGACGTGCACGACGATCATGTCGCGCTTCTGCGGCCCGGAGGCGGCCGCGGGCTTCCCGGCCCTGCCCGGGCCGTCGAGGAAGGGCAGCCTGCCCGTGTACCAGAGCCAGCCGAGGCCGCCGACGACGAACAGGGCGAGGACGACGATCAGGGCCACCACGCGGTTGCGGCCGCGGCGGCGGGCCTCCTCGCGGCGCTCGGTGCGGCTCTCGGTGAACTTGAGCCAGTCGATGACGTCCTCGGACTCCTCGTCCGGCTGGTCGAGGAAGGCGAACTGCTCGGTGCGGTAGTCCGGGGCCTGTGCCTCGCCGTCGCCGGCGTCCGGGCCCCGGTCGGGCTGCGGCTGCGGTACGGGGTGGGGGCCGGCCTGGGGGGCGGCCTGCTGCGGGATCCACGGCTGGGACCGCGGCGGCGCCTGCTCGGCCTGCGCCTGGGCCTGCTGCTGGGCCTGCTGGAGGTGCCCCGCGTCGTAGGCGGTGTCGTAGGCCGTGCCGTGGGCGGTGCCGTGGGGGTTTCCGTAGGCATTGCCGTAGCCGTAGCCGGCGTCGTACCCGGCGGCGGGGGCCTGGGAGGGGTCCTGCGGGGCGTACTCCTGGGCGTAGTACTGCTGCCCCCCGCCGTAGGACGGGTCGTGGCCGTACTGCTGCTGCCCGTAGGCCGCGCCGTAGGGCGGGGCCTGCGGGGCGGCGGGCTGTGCGGGCACGTGGCCGTACACCGGCTGCCCGTACGCGTCGTATCCGATGAGCTGCTGCTCCTGGGCGGCGTACGGGTCGTACGGCTCCTGTCGGTCGTTCACCGCGGGGCCCCTCTCTTCCGGAAAGCTCAGGTTCCCCGGTACAGCTCACGCTTGTCGATGTAGCGCACCACACCGTCGGGTACCAGGTACCAGACCGGGTCGCCCTGGGCCACCCGCGTGCGGCAGTCCGTGGAGGAGATCGCGAGCGCGGGCACCTCGACGAGCGAGACCCCGCCCTCGGGCAGCCCGTCGTCGGTGAGGTGGTGGCCCGGGCGGGTCACCCCGATGAAGTGGGCGAGGGAGAACAGCTCGTCGGCGTTGCGCCAGGTGAGGATCTGCGCGAGGGCGTCGGCGCCGGTGATGAAGAACAGGTCGGCGTCCGGGTTGAGCGCGGTCAGGTCCCGGAGGGTGTCGATCGTGTACGTCGGGCCGCCGCGGTCGATGTCGATGCGGCTGACCGAGAACTGCGGGTTCGAGGCCGTCGCGATAACCGTCATCAGGTAGCGGTCCTCGGCGGGCGACACGGCCCGCTGGGACTTCTGCCACGGCTGGCCGGTCGGTACGAAGACCACCTCGTCGAGGTGGAACAGGGCGGCCACTTCACTGGCGGCCACCAGGTGTCCGTGGTGGATCGGGTCGAACGTCCCGCCCATCACGCCGAGCCGGCGCTTGACCGGGCCGGTAGGCATCTCCTGCTCTCCCATGAGCGCAGAGCCTACTGGCCCGGCGGAGCGGTGCGGACCCGCATGCGCGCGCCTGTACGAGCCCGGGTCAGCGGTCGCGGTTCAGGCGGGTGGTGACCCACAGCATGAGGAGCAGCACGACGAACGCGCCGCCGCCGGTCAGGTACGGGTTCAGGCTGTCGTGGTTGCCGCCGTGCTGCTCGGCGCCCTCCGATGCGAGGAGCACCAGGTCGTGGGCGGTGGAGGTGAGGCTCATCAGGCAGGTACCTATCCGGTCGGGGAGCGGGCGGAGACTTCGCTCACATCGTATGCGGGGGCCTGGGGCACGCTCGCGCCGACTCAGGCGTTGGAGAGGATAGACGCCGGAAGCGAGCCGGCCGATCTAGGGGGAGGCGTTATGGGCGGTACGGGTTTCGAGAAGGTGCCGGCGCGGGAGCGCAGGCGGTTCGAGGGCATCTCGTCGCGGGCGTACGAGCATCCGGCGGACCGGTCGGCCCTGGTGGCGCTGCGCAGGCTGAGCGGGTTCGACACGGTGTTCAAGGCCCTGAGCGGGTTGCTGCCGGAGCGCAGCCTGCGGCTGCTGTTCCTGTCGGACTCGGTGCGGGTGGGCGAGACGCAGTTCCCGCACCTGTACGCGATGCTGCGGGACGCCTGTTGGGTGCTGGACCTGGAGAAGGTCCCGCAGATGTACGTGCAGCAGGATCCGAAGCCGAACGCCATGTGCATTGGGCTGGACGAGCCGATCATCGTGGTGACCACCGCTCTGGTGGAGCTGCTGGACGAGGAGGAGATGCGGGCGGTCGTGGGCCACGAGGTGGGCCACGCGCTGTCGGGCCACTCCGTGTACCGCACGGTGCTGCTGTTCCTGACGGGCCTGGCGCTGAAGGTGGCGTGGATCCCGCTGGGCACGGTGGCGATCACCGCGATCGTGACGGCGCTGCGGGAGTGGTTCCGCAAGTCGGAGCTGTCGGCGGACCGGGCGGGCCTGCTGGTCGGGCAGGACGTGCAGGCCTCGATGCGGGGTCTGATGAAGATCGCCGGCGGCAACCACCTGCACGAGATGAACGTGGACTCCTTCCTGGCGCAGGCCGAGGAGTACGAGGCGAGCGGCGACCTGCGCGACTCCGTCCTGAAGATCCTCAACGTGCTGCCGCGGACGCACCCCTTCACCACGGTGCGGGCGGCCGAGCTGAAGAAGTGGTCGCAGAGCCGGGACTTCCAGCGGATCATGGACGGCCACTACCCGCGGCGCGACGAGGACAAGGACGCCTCCGTCTCGGACTCCTTCCGCCAGTCGGCCGCGCACTACGCCGACTCGGTGCGCACCAGCAAGGACCCGCTGATGAAGCTGGTGGGCGACATCGCGGGCGGTACGGCCGATCTGGGCGGGAAGCTGCGGGAGAAGTTCACCGGCGGCAGCGGCGGGGCCGGCTCCCCCGGCGGATCCGGTGCCTACGGCGCCCCCGGCGGCGGGAGCGCTACGGAGCAGGGCTGACGGGGGGCGTCGCACCCGCATCCGGAGCCAGGACCCCGCACAGTCCGGCGGTGCGGCGGGGACGGCCGCTGGCGTACGGGTCGCTCGCGGCCGGGCCGACCGTGGTGGGCCCGGTGCCGGCCGTCGCCGGGCGGAAGCCCGCCGCGGGCTCGGCGGAGCAGTCCTGCGGTCCCGCCATCACGTAGGCGGCGGCCAGCTCCGCCCGGCGGGCCGTGAGGTCCTCCCGGTCGAAGCGCAGCCGCAGCTCGCGGCGGACGGTGAAGAGCGAGGCGCCGTCCGCGGGGGCGGGCGCCCCGGTGGCCGGCCGGACGGCGTACACGAAGGTGTGGTCGGTGACGACCTCCAGCACGTCCGGGGAGACCTCGTCGTAGACGAGCGCCCCGTTCACCCGGACCCGCGGGTCGGCGACGACGGCGGTGTTCTGGTCGAAGCGGACGAGCCATCCGGTGGCCGCGTGGCGGCCGTCGCCGGAGGGCGAGGTCATGCTGCGGTCGAACTGGGCCAGCTGGTCCGGGTCGAGCAGGACCCGCACCGGCCGGGTGGCGGCCCCGGCCAGGACGTCGGGGTCCAGCGAGGACTGCACGAGGTAGTCCTTGGCGACGGACAGGGCGGTCACGACCTGGCCCTCGGTGAAGTGGTGGGTGCGGCGCGCGGCGGGCAGGGTGATCCCGGCCGCGCCGATGCGGTAGTCGGCCGCCGGGCTGTGGGCGAACAGGTCGGCGGGCCGCCCCCCGGGCACCGGGCCGGCCGGCGCGAGCGGGACGACGGTGCTGCTCAGCGGTTCGGTGTGGCGCTCGGGCAGCGGTGTGGCCGGATTGCGCAGGCCCATGTACACGGCGGCGGCGAAGGCCACCGCGATGAGCAGCACGAGCGCCATGCCCTGCCGGGCGGCGCGGCCCGGTGTGCCGGTCCGGGGCCGGGAGGGGCCGCTGCCGGACCAGATGGAGCGGCTGCGAACGGCCCGCGCGTGCTCGCCCATGCGCTCCTGGGCCGAGAACTCCTGGAGCCGGGCAGCGCGGACGAAGTCCTCGTCGAAGACCACCGCCCGGTATTCGTCCGACCGGAATTCGTCGTCGCCCCCGCCGAAGCCGTCGGGGGTGTTGTCGGGTGGATCTGCTGGCACGGCCATCGCTTCTCCCGCTGTCCCCGCTTCAGAGAAGCCCCCGGCTCCGGTGAACGGAAGTGGGGTCGTACCTTCAGGGTTGGCGGCCGACGCGGTCCATAAACGCCCCGGCGCCGGTGACTTCGGTCAGCGGGGTGCTGGCGGGCGCGGGAGCGGGCTCGGACTTGCCCGAGGCGCTGCGGTAGACGGCGCTGAAGGCCAGGGCGACCATGCCGAGGCCCATGACGAAGGCGAGGACCCAGGCGACGGGGCGCAGCCACGGGGAGCGGCCGCGGTAGGGGCGCAGGCTGCCGCCGTAGGCCCCGTAGGGGCCGTCGGGGCAGCCGTGGGCGTGGACCTGCTCCCAGCCGGCCTCGTCGGTGCCGTATCCGTCGGGGCGGCCGTAGCCGTACGGCTCGTAGTCCTCGTCGGAGGTCCAGCCGCCGGCGACGGCGCGGGCGGCCTCGGCCTCGGCGCGGGCCCGGTCGGCGGCGCGCTGGCGCTCGGCCGCGCTGGGTTCATGGATCTCGGCGGCCCGTACGAAGTCCTCGTCGAACACCACGGAGGCGAAGTCCTGCTCCGCGCCTCCGCGGTCGTCGTCGGGCTCCCCGCTGTCCGGGAACTTGCCCCCCACGTCGTCCGGCACAGCAACAGCGTAGACCTGGGGGGCTGCTTTGGGCAGCGTGTCGGCGAAATCCGGCCACACCGCGTGGGCCGGGCGGCTACCGGGTGTGACCGTCGCCGGTGACGATGTACTTGGTGGAGGTGAGCTCCGGGAGGCCCATGGGGCCGCGGGCGTGCAGCTTCTGGGTGGAGATCCCGATCTCCGCGCCGAAGCCGAACTGGCCACCGTCCGTGAACCGGGTGGATGCGTTCACGGCGACCGTGGTGGAGTCGACCAGTTGGGTGAAGCGGCGGGCGGCGGCCTGCGAGGTGGTGACGATCGCTTCGGTGTGGCCGGAGGTCCAGCGGCGGATGTGGGCGACGGCGTCGTCGAGGGAGTCCACGACGCCCGCGGCGATGTCGTACGAGAGGTACTCGGCCGCCCAGTCCTCGTCGGTGGCGGGCACGGCGGTCACCTTGGAGTCCTCGGCGGCGGCCAGGACGCGCTCGTCGCCGTGGACGGTGACGCCGGCCTCGGCGAGCGCGTCGAGGGCGAGCGGCAGGAACCTGTCGGCGATGTCCCGGTGGACGAGGAGGGTCTCGGCGGCGTTGCAGACGGAGGGGCGCTGGGCCTTGGAGTTGACGAGGATCTCCACGGCCATGCCGAGGTCGGCTTCCGCGTCCACGTAGACGTGGCAGTTGCCGGTACCGGTCTCGATGACCGGGACGGTGGACTCCTCGACGACGGTCTTGATGAGGGAGGCGCCGCCGCGCGGGATGAGGACGTCGACGAGGCCGCGGGCGCGCATCAGCTCGCGGACGGAGTCGCGGGACTCGCCGGGCACCAGCTGGATCGCGTCCGCGGGCAGGCCGGCGGACGCGACGGCGTCGCGGAGGATCGCGACGAGCGCCGTGTTGGAGGCGTAGGCGGAGGAGCTGCCGCGCAGCAGGACGGCGTTGCCGGACTTCAGGCAGAGGGCCGCGGCGTCGACGGTGACGTTGGGGCGGGCCTCGTAGATGATGCCGACGACGCCGAGCGGGACGCGGACCTGGCGCAGGTCGATGCCGTTGGGGAGGGTCGAGCCGCGGACGACCTCGCCCACCGGGTCGGGGAGGGCGGCCACGTCGCGCACGTCGGAGGCGATGGCGGCGACCCGCTCCGGGGTGAGGGTCAGCCGGTCGATGACGGTCTCGCTGGTGCCGGCGGCGCGGGCCTTGTCGGTGTCGACGGCGTTGGCGGTGACGATCTCGGCCGTACGGGCCTCCAGCGCGTCGGCGATCGCCAGCAGCGCGGTGTCCTTGGCGGACCGCGGGAGCGGGGCCAGGGTCGCGGCGGCGGTGCGGGCGCGGTGTGCGGTGGCCTGGACGGGGGAGGTGGTGGCATCGAGCGAGGTCATGCCGCCCAGGGTAGTCGCCGCCCGCGCAGCACCGGCCGGGGTTTCCACCCCGCGAGACGGCCCCGCGGCGGGCCCTGCCGTCGCGCTGCCGCTGCCGCTCCCGCTGCCGCTGCCGCTGCGCCGTCCTGGCGGTGCGGGTGGCCGCTGCGCGGAGCCCGTCCCCTCCCCGCCCCTTCCCGAAACCGGGGCCTGCGGCCCCGGCCCCCGCCGCGGGGCTGCGCCCCCGCACCCCCTTCGGGGGCTCCGCCCCCGCACCCTCCCCCAGCTACCGCTGGGGGTACCCCCAGCGCCTCAAAC